>DASYJB010000001.1:0-8519 GCA_035996965.1 Casimicrobiaceae bacterium
TCGCATCCAAAGGCAGATGGTCCTCCAGAGGTTCGTCATGCAGCAACGGCGCGCGCGGGCGTAAGGCGTCGCTTGTTCGATCGCGCAGCACACTAGATTGCGAGC
Organism: Casimicrobiaceae bacterium; assembly: GCA_035996965.1. Classification (GTDB taxonomy): domain Bacteria; phylum Pseudomonadota; class Gammaproteobacteria; order Burkholderiales; family Casimicrobiaceae; genus PALSA-1003. Next base: position 106 of record DASYJB010000001.1, read on the forward strand.
AGGAAAATCGGGACGGTGTTGTAGCATAACCGATCGGCCCGGCAATCGCGATTTCCACCTCGGATAAGCGCGATGCGTGCCACGCGAGGAGATCGTCACGATGGCTACGATCAACGTCGAGGTACAAGCAACGATCCACTGCCCGCTTGCGGTGGTCAGCCGCCAATTCGGCGACATGCGGCATCACGCGCGCCACCGCGTTCACCCGGACGTAAGCTTCACCGTGCTTTCGGAGGAGGGCGGCGACTGCCGTTTCCGCCAGGAGGTGCGACTGCTTGGCATGCTGCAGTCCGATGAGATTCTGCAGCATCGCAATGTCGACGGAAGCCTTTCCTCGGAAGTCGTCGCTGGCGCGAACAAGGGCCTGCGCATCCACCAGGAATTTTCCTCGGTCGGCGCCGATTCGACGCTGGTGACGTTCCGTGCCGAAGCGCCCGCCACCGGCATCAAGCGATTGCTCAAGCCGCTGTTCGAGATGGCCATTCGCAAGGCGGTGAAAAAGGGTCTGGAGGAGGATCGCGTCGACCTCGAGGAGCGGGGTTACGGCGCCGCGGCACCCTGAAGGTCGGCGCCGCGGGCTGGCGGCCTTTCGCAGCTGCGCTTGAACCGGGCCTCATTGCCCACATCTAACCGGGTACAAGAGACCACGATGCCATCGCGAAGCCCAACCGACCTGATGTGGGCGCAAGCCTTTGACCTGATCGAGCAGGCCGAGCGCATTCACCGGCAATTCTTCCGCCTGACCGCCTCGGCGCGGCCGCACGCGGTCTGGGAGCCGCCGGTCGACGTGTTCGAGGACGAGCGCGAGGTGGTCATCGTCGTCGCTCTCCCCGGCGTTCCGCCCGAGCGGATCGAGGTGAGCACCGAGTCGACGTCACTGGTCGTGCGTGCCGAGTGCCCGTTGCCTTTCGCCGGATCACGGCGCGCGGTGCGACGCCTCGAGATTCCGTATGGCTATTTCGAGCGAAGGATTCCGTTGCCCGATGCGCGACTCGAGGCGGGCACGCGCGAATCCAACGATGGCCTGCTGATAGTGAGACTGCGCAAAACAGCCTATACGGGACCCCTGTGAACGAACCGAGCAAGAGCGGACCCCAACCGGCCAGCGCCGACGCGACCGCGCGGGCCGACGCACTCGCGCCTCAGGGCACGCGTCAGGGCGAAGCTGCGCCGCGTCCGCTCCCCGACGACGCGCTGATCATCGTCCCGGTCCGAAACGTCGTCCTGTTCCCCGGCATGGTGGTGCCGCTGGTGGTCGACCGCGAGCGTTCGCGGGCAGCGGTGCAGGAAGCCGTGCGCCTGCAGCGACCGCTGGGCATTCTCTTGCAGAGCAGGCGCGACGCCGACCAGCCGGGACCCGACGACCTGCACTGGGTGGGCACCACCGCGACGGTGCTGCGCTATGTCACCGCACCCGACGGCTCGCACCATGTGATCTGCCAGGGCGTACAACGCTTTCGCGCGCTGCAGTTCCTCGACGGCTATCCGATGCTGGCCGCGCAGGTGCAGCTGATCGACGAACCGGCGCAAACCGACGTCGACATCGAGGGCCGCGCGCTCAATCTGAAGGAGCGGGCGATCGAAATCCTGCGCCTGCTTCCGCAGGTGCCGGAGGAAATGGTCGCGGCGCTGCAAGGCGTCGAGGGACCGGCGCGGCTCGCCGACTTCATCGCCGGACTGATGGACGTAGGCGTCGAGGAAAAACAGGCGCTGCTGGAAACGTTCGAGTTGAAGGCACGGCTCGACAAGCTGCTCGATCTTCTTACCCACCGCATCGAAGTGCTGAAAGTCTCGCGCGAAATCGACGAGCGCACGAGGGCATCGATCGACGACCGGAACCGCGAGCACCTGCTGCGCGAGCAGATGCGCACGATCCAGAAGGAGCTCGGCGACGGCGACCAGACGGCGAGCGAGATCGCCGAGCTCGACCGTGCGATCACCGAAGCGAAAATGCCCGAGGAGGTTGAAAAGCAGGCGCGCAAGGAATTGAAGCGCCTCGAGCGCATGCCGGAAGGCGCCGGCGAGTACTCGATGGTGCGCACCTATCTGGACTGGCTGATCGAGCTTCCGTGGGCGGCGGACACCGAAGACACGATCGACATCGCCGACGCGCGGCGCATTCTCGACGAGGATCATTACGGCCTGGAGAAGGTCAAGAAGCGCATTCTCGAGTACCTGGCGGTGCGCAAGCTCAATCCGTCCGGCAAGAGCCCGATCCTGTGCTTCGTCGGGCCGCCGGGTGTCGGCAAGACGTCGCTCGGCCAGAGCATCGCGAAGGCGACCGCGCGCAAGTTCGTCCGCGTGAGCCTGGGCGGCGTGCATGATGAGGCGGAGATCCGCGGCCATCGGCGAACCTACATCGGCTCGTTGCCGGGCAACATCATCCAGAGCCTGCGCAAGGCGGGCACGCGCAATTGCGTGCTGATGCTGGACGAGGTCGACAAGCTCGGGGCCGGCGGTTTTCACGGCGACCCGGCATCCGCGCTGCTGGAAGTGCTCGATCCCGAGCAGAACTCGACGTTCCGCGACAACTATCTCGGCGTGCCGTTCGATCTGTCCGGCGTCATGTTCATCTGCACGGCGAACGTCCTCGACACGATACCGGGGCCGTTGCGCGACCGGATGGAAGTCATCCAGCTGCCGGGCTACACCGCGCAGGAAAAGCTGCAGATCGCGCGCCGCTACCTGGTCGCGCGCCAGCTCGCCGCCACCGGTCTTAAGCCGGAGCAATGCGAGATCAGCGACGAGGCACTGTCGGCCATCATCGACGACTACACGCGCGAGGCGGGTGTGCGCAATCTCGAGCGCGAGATCGGCAGGGTGTTCCGCAGCGTCGCGGTGCGCATCGCCGAGGGCAGCGCGGAGCAGGTGAAGATCAGTCCCGCCGATCTGCCGGCGATCCTCGGGCCGCGCATATTCGAGGCCGAGGTCGCGATGGGCAAGACGATTCCCGGGGTCGCGACCGGCCTGGCGTGGACACCGGTCGGCGGCGACATCCTGTTCATCGAAGCGGCGCGCATGCCCGGCGCGGGCAGGCTGATCCTGACCGGCCAGCTCGGCGAGGTGATGAAGGAAAGTGCCCAGGCGGCGCTGTCGCTGGTCAAGGCGCGGGCCGAGCGCCTGGGCATCGCGCCGGAGCTGATCGAGAAGTCGGACATCCACGTGCACGTGCCGGCCGGTGCGACGCCGAAGGACGGTCCGAGCGCAGGTGTGGCGATGTTCGTGGCGCTGGTGTCGTTGCTGACCGACCGGCCGGTGCGCACCGATGTGGCGATGACCGGCGAAATCAGCCTGCGCGGCCTGGTGCTGCCGATCGGCGGCGTCAAGGAAAAAGTATTAGCTGCATTGCGCGCAGGCATTCGCACGGTGATGCTGCCTTCGCGCAACCGGCGCGACCTCGAGGAAATTCCGCCCGAGGCGCGCGCCCAATTGGCGTTCGTGTGGCTCGACGAAGTCGACGATGCGATTGCGGCGGCACTGGCCCAGGGGTCAGGTTAACTTTCGCGATAAAGGTCGTCACGTTTCGCGCCCTGTCGCCGGGAAAGTTAACCTGACCCCAGTCACCGGGATCGCGCCAGCATCGCGGCACCGCACAGCAGGCACAAGACGCCAAAGACGACGAAGCCGGTTCGGTAGCCGTCGGTGACGGCCGCCAGCAGCGCAAAAAGCGGCGGGCCCGACACGACGCCGGCGAAGGTGATGAAGCCGGAGGCGCCGGTGATCGCACCGGTCTGCCCTGGCGGAGCGTGCCTCGCCACCTGGGATAACTGGACGCCGTTCCACCCGATCGCGGTGGCGCCGAAAAGCGCCGCGACGGCAAGCAGAGCCGCGTGCGGCCAGGCCGCGCTGAAGTTTGCCGCCGCGAACGCGCAAAAACCGGTGGCGACGCCGATGAAGCCGAGCATGCGGCGCGGCGCAATCCAATGGTCGGCGATTGCACCCCAGGCGATCCTGCCGGCGACGCCGCCGACATTCGCCGTCGTCAGCGCCAGCCCCGCAGCAATCAGCGGATATCCCAATGCTTCGGTCAGATAGACGACCAGAAAACTCATCAGGCACATCTGCATCGCCGCGTAGATGTAACCTACGACCGAAAGCTCAGCCAGCCGGCGATCCCGCAGCACAACGCGCAACGGCGCCATCAGTGCCGCAAGCGAAAATGGACGGTCGGCGCCGATGACGTCGAGTCGTCGTCGTGTCGGCTGCGCGAGAGCGGCGATGACCACGCCGCCGGCGGCGACCCACAGCAGCGCAGGGCGCCAACCGATCGCCAGCGTCAACGCCGGCAACACGGCGCCGGCCAACGCGGCGCCGCCGGGCACGCCGGTCTGCTTGATCGAGAACGTGAGTGCCAGGCGCTCGGGGCGAGCGGTGCGTGCGAGCAATTCGGATGACGCCGGCGTGACGGCGCCGTAGCCCAGGCCGATGATCAGCGGCGCGACGGCCAGCATCGCCGCCGCACTCGAAGGCAGCAACGCGACCAGCAGGATGCCCGCGGCGCAGAGCAGCACGCATAGCTGTGAGACGCGGATCGCTCCGCGGCGCGCGATGAAATGGCCGGACGCGAGACTCGCAGTCATCGAGCCGACGTAGAGGAGACCAACGAAAACGCCGACCAGCTTGGCGGGCACGCCGAAGTCGCGGGCGATCTCCGGCGCCAGCACCGCGATCGCCGCGCCAGCCAGCGCCGTAAAGACCTGAATGGCCAGCGTGGCGGACAGCGCGATAGCCGCGGTGCCTGCCGACGACGGCGCGGTGCGAGGGGTGTTCAAGAATCGGCGGCCGGTTGGTCTGCGGTAGAAGCCTTGCTGAATTTTCGCTGCCGCTGATGGGAATTATAGCCGTCAGGCTTCGGCGCCTTTCGCCCCGCCGGAAACAATGCTTCGACTCGCGCCTTCGCCGATCGCTTCCTGCTCGAAGGCGCCCGCTTTCGCCGATCTTCGCTATGATGTCGCGTACCGGAGCCTAAGCGAATGACCGAGCACGAACTGTTGCTGCGCCCGCTGCTCGCGCTTGTCGCCGGCGGTCTGGTGGGATTGGAGCGCAGCTTTCATGGCCGCGCCGCCGGCCTGCGCACCTACGCGCTGGTGTCGTTCGCCTCGGCGCTGCTGGTCGGCATCGCGCAATTCACGGACTCGGCGCCAGCCGGCGCCAGCACCAATGTGGCCCGCGTGATCCAGGGCATCGTTACAGGCATCGGATTTCTCGGCGCCGGCGTCATCGTCAAAGAGGGGTTCACCGTGCGCGGCCTCACCACCGCCGCGTCGGTCTGGGTCGTCTCGGCGATCGGCGTGGCGTTCGGCGCCGGGTTCCTGCTCGAGGGCGCCGTCGCGGTCGTCCTGACGCTGGGTGCATTGTCGTTGCTGCGCATCGTCGAGGATAGGCTGCACGTCCAGCTCTATGTGCATTGCCACGTTGCGTTTCGCCGCCACCAACCGCGAGACGAGGCGTGGCTTCGCGCCTTCGTCAAGGAACACGGCTTCGCGATTACCGATCTCAGCTATCGGCTCGATGGCAGGGCCAACCTGTTCGAATACCAGATCGTCATGTGGTCGCTCGACAAGGACGCCGTGCCGAGCCTGGGGCGCGCGCTGCTCGAAGACGAGGCGGTGTGCGACTTCACGATCTCGCCGAGCCGCGATTGACCGGGATATCATGCAATCCAGTCGGCGAACCGCCGGCTGGTATGCTCGACAGCGATGCAGATCCGGATTCCCGACCCTGCGTACACCGGTTCCGCGCAGAGCCGAGCCAACTTCGGCGCCGCCGTGAAGCTCTCGCTGGGGTTCGTCGTCCTGTTATGGATCATTCAGGCGCTTAACGCGGCGCTCGATCTCGATCTGCAGCGATTCGGCGTCCGGCCACGCGAGCTTGCGGGACTGGCCGGGATATTCGTCGCCCCATTGCTGCACGGCGGATTCGGTCACCTCATTGCCAACTCGATTCCGTTGCTCGTCGTCGGAACGGCGATGCTGCACCTGTATCCCGACGCTTCGTCGAAGGTGCTGCCGGCGGTGTACTTCGGCCCGGGCATCGCCGTGTGGGTGTTCGCCCGGGGCGGCGTGCACGTCGGCGCCAGCGGATTGATCTATGGCTTGGCCGCCTACGTGTTCGTTGCCGGCGTGATCCGCCGTGACCGGCGCGCGATCGCGGCCTCGCTGCTGGTCGCATTCATCTACGGATCGCTCGCCTGGGGCGTGTTGCCGATCCAACCCGGCGTTTCGTGGGAAACGCACCTGGCCGCCGCCCTGACCGGCGTCGTGCTGGCCATTGCACTGCGCCGGCTCGACGTCCCCCCGCACAAGCGCTATGCATGGGAAGACGAAGCGGACGGAGAGGTCGAGCAGGTCGAGCGCCCCGACGATCATGCCGGTTGAGGCGCGCAAACCCGCCGCGGCGGCGCAACGCAAAGGCGAACCGAGCCGTCTTGCGCGCCGCCTCGGGACCTTCGATGCGGTGACGATCGGGCTGGGCGCGATGATCGGCGCTGGCGTTTTCGCCGCTATCGGTCCCGCGGCGAGCGCCGCCGGCGCCGGCCTGCTGATCGGCCTCCTGGTCGCCGCGTTTGTCGCCTATTGCAACGCCACCTCGTCGGCCGAGCTCGCGAGCCTCTATCCCGAATCGGGCGGCACCTATATTTACGGGCGCAAGCGCCTCGGCGCCTTCTGGGGCTTTATCGCAGGATGGGGCTTCGTCATCGGCAAGCTCGCGAGCTGCGCAGCGATGGCATTGACCTTCGGTTACTACGCCGCGCCCGAGCTCGCGCGCCCGCTGGCGGTCGGCGCCGTCGTGGCGCTCACCGCGGTCAATTATTTCGGCGTGAGCAAGACGGCGCTGCTGACCCGCGCGATCGTCGCCGTCGTGCTGGCGGTGCTGGCGGTGTTCGTTGCCGCCGTCGTTTTCGGAGGCCGATCGGAGATCGAGCATCTGCAGCCGCTGTTCGATGGCGGCGTCTACGGCATTTTGCAGGCTGCCGGTCTGCTTTTTTTCGCCTTCGCCGGTTACGCGCGCATCGCTACACTCGGCGAGGAAGTCATCGACCCTGCGCATACGATACCGCGCGCCATTCCGCTCGCGCTCGCGATCACCCTGGTCGTCTATGCCGCGGTGGCGGTCAGTGCGCTGCTTGCGGTCGGCGCCGCCGCGTTGGCGCACGCGGCGGCGCCGCTGGTCACCGCGATCGAATCCGGTCGCTGGGCCGCGTTGTCGCCGGTCATCAGAGTCGGTGCCGCAGTGGCAGCGCTCGGGGTGCTGCTTTCGCTGCTCGCCGGCGTCAGCCGTACTGTTTTCGCGATGGCCTCGAATCGCGATTTGCCCGCATTCCTCGATGCCGTGCATCCGCGCTACCGCGTTCCGGCTCGCGCCGAGGTCGTCGCCGGCGCGATCGTCGCCGCGATCGCCGCGCTGTCGGACATCCGCAATGCGATCGGTTTCAGCTCGTTCGCGGTGTTGACCTATTACGCGATTGCGAATGCCTGCGCGCTGACGCTCACCGCGCGTGAGCGAAAATGGCCGCGCTGGCTGGCGATCTGCGGACTCGTCGGCTGCGCGGCGCTCGCATTCAGTCTGCCTTCGACGTCGGTGCTCGGGGGCGCGGGGCTGTTGCTTGCCGGCGCCGGCGCGTTTGCGCTACGCAAGCTCTTGCGGACCGCCAACTAGCGCTGAGCGGCGCGTGTCAGCTCTCGCGACGTCGACGAGGTCAGGCTGCGTGCGACGCCGGTATGGCGGCGCGCTTGGCGGCGATGCAACCGATCAGGTCCTCCCAGGATTTGGTGAACGATTGCGCGCCTTCCTGCTGCAAGTGCGCGGCCAGCGCGGCGATGTCGACACCGGCCTCTCCGAATTGCGCGATCACCGCCGTCGAATCGCCACCGTCTTCGGGCAGCACCGTGTTCACCTTGCCATGATCGGCCAGCGCCAGCAGCGTCTCATCGGGCATGGTTATGATCGTATCCGGCGCGGCGAGCGCTTCGACGTAGAGCACATCGGAGGCAGCCGGGTCCTTGGTCCCCGTGCTCGCCCAGAGCAGGCGCTGCTCCGGCACGCCGGCGCCGCCAAGGCGCCGCCATGCCGGCGCCGTGTACATCTCGCGCCAGGCCCGGTAGGTTTGCTGCGCCACCGCGATCCCGAGTCGATTGCGGAGGCTCGGCGGAACCGCATCGGCGACCGCCTTGTCCCAGCGGCTGACGAACAGCGAAGCGACCGAGCGCACCGGCGTCATTTTGGCGGCGAGGCGGCGCTCGTTGCCGCGGCGGTACGCATCGGCCGCGGCGAGGCATTGCTCGGTCGAGAAGAGCAGGGTAACGTTGATCGGAATGCCGGCGGCGATCGACTCTTCGATCGCGGGAATGCCGGCGCGATTGCCGGGGATCTTGATGAACAGGTTCGGACACCCGGCGCGGGCATGAAGCGCT
>DASYJB010000002.1:0-12915 GCA_035996965.1 Casimicrobiaceae bacterium
GCTCGCGCCCAACAGCACGCTGAGCAGCCGGTAATAGCTATCGAGGAACTTGCGCATGCGCCCCCCAACGATCTAGCCGCATCGCGGCAAAAAAAGACCGGCGGAAGCGTGGCCTCCGCCGGATCCTTTGCCCTGCCTACATTGCGCTAATCTTGTTGTAGATGGCTTCGGCGCCGATGTCCTTCGCGTACTCGGCCATTACCGGATCGGCCGCCTTCTTCATCGCGGCGCGGTCAGCGAACGGGATCATCTTGAGCTTTCCGGACGCCTGCATCGCCTCGAGCTTCTTCTGGTCTTCGGCCGATTCGATCTGGCGGCCGTAGATGCCGGCCTCCTTGCCTGCCTTGAGGATCGCGGCCTGCAGGTCCGGCGGCAGCTTCTTGAATGTCTTGCCGGAAAAGCAGATCGGCCGGATCGTGATCGCGTGCTGCGTCATGTTGAGGTTGGGGCCGACCTCGTAGAACTTCATCGTCTCGACGCCGGCGGCCTCGTTCTCGCCAGCCTGGATCACGCCGTTCTGGATCGCGTTGTAGATCTCGTCGTAGGCGATCACGGTCGGCGACATGCCCGCGGCGGCGAACGTCTTGCTCCAGATCGGCGCCCCTTGGACGCGGACCTTGAGCCCCTTCATTTCCGCCATGTTGCGCACTGGCTTGTTGGCGAAGATGTTGCGCGTGCCGCCGCCGGCGAAGCCGATCAGCATCACGTCGCCCTTGGCGTTGACCTCGTCGGCGATCGGCTTCAACGTGTCGGCGTCCAGCACCTTGTTCCAGTGATCGAGGTCGCGGAACAGGAACGGCGCGTCGATGAACGGTGCAGCCTTCGAAAACGTCGACATGTGCGCCGGCGAGACGATGCCGTAGTCGACCGAGATCCCCTGGTTCATGTAGGCGAAATAGTCCTTCTCGAGGCCCAATTCGCTGTTCTTGTGCAGCACGAAGTTGACCGGCTTGCCGTAATACTTCTTGACCAGTTCCTCGAATTTCACCAGGGCCCTGTTGAACGCATGATCGTCGTTGAACTGGACGGCGCCGTGCAGGGTGATCGTTTGTTGCGCCGATGCACTGAAGGACAGCGCCAAAGCGCATGCGGCGAGACAGCGCGCAAGCGCGCCGATATACGCAGACATCGTTTATTCCTCCGGGTTTGTGGTCTATCAAACGGCCCGGATCTGCGCCCGGGGCCGCCTGTACGAAAACGAACCATCTGGTAAGGTGGTCAGACCGCATTCAACGCCTCGCCCGGCGAAGTGTCAATGCCAGTTTTGCATAAAGACCGTTTCAGGATTCAGCAATCCCCCCGGCGAGACGCGGTGTAGAATCGCCGCAATGAGACGCCGCTGCCGCCTCGCAGTCACGCTCGTCAGCTTGGCGATGCATTTGCTCGCGCCGATCGGCGCCTATGCAGCGGCTCGGCCGGCCGCCGATTCGAGCGACTACTGCACGGCGGCGAGCTCCGACGTTCAATCCATCGACGGCGGCCGCGCGCCGCGGCGCGGCGCGCGGCCGGACTCCGGCGCGCCTGCGCCGCGATCGAGCCATTCGCCGCATTCGCATTGTCCGTCGTGTGTCGGCGCGTTCGTCGCCGCCGCGATCCCGCCTTCGGCGACGCCGTTCGTCGTGCGGCCGCGCTCGCTCGACCGCGTGCCTGGCGCTCCGGCCCGCGCCGATATCGCAGCGCAGCGCGCGCTGCTGCCGCCGCTGCGCGGCCCTCCCCCGGTCCTCCTCTAAGCTCGCATCGATCGCGGCCGGCACATCGGTCGCGGCTTGCGGTCAATCGCGCGTGCGGACCACCGCCCGCGCGCTCGATCGCGTTCGAATCCAACTTGGGACCGTCATGACAAGAATCCTGGCCATCGCGGCCGTCGCTGCAATCGCCGCGGCAAGCGGCGCGTCGGCACACGAGTATCAATTCCGAACACTGCGCATCGACCATCCGTTTGCCCGCGCGACGCCTCCCGGAGCGCGCTCCGGCGGCGTTTACTTGAGCGTCGAAAACAAAGGCGATCGGACCGATCGGCTGCTCACCGTATCGACGCCGGTGGCCGGCACCGCCGAGCTGCATCAAATGGTGATGGACGCCGGCGTGATGCGCATGCGCGCGGTCGCGGGCCTCGATGTCAAGCCCGGCGACCGGCTGGTGCTGCAGCCCGGCGCTTATCACGTGATGCTGACCGACCTCAAGCGACCGCTGCAGGCGGGCGACAGCTTTCCTCTGACGCTGAAATTCGAAAAGGCCGGATCGATCGAGGTCAGCGTCGTCGTCGAGAGCATGGCGGGCGGTGCGATGCATCCGCACGCCGTCCGTTGATATCGGGGCGGTCGCGATGGCCGTGTCGTCGGCACGCGGTCAATGAAGGGAGTGCAGTGATGAACATGAAAAAGACTGCCGCGCCGCTGGCGGTGGTCGCGGCATCGGTCGCAGTCCTGGCAGCGGGACCCGCGGCGGCGCACGGTCTCGCCGGCAAGCGTTTCTTTCCGGCGACGCTGGCGACCGACGATCCGTTCGTCGCCGACGAGCTGTCGCTGCCGACGATCGAAAGCCGCAGGATGCCGGCGAGCGGCGACGAGGCGGCAACGCGCGAGACCGGCTATTCGGTCGACGTGTCCAAGCGTCTCACCGACAACCTGGGCATTGGATTCGGGGCGACGTACAAGGTACTGCAGCCCGATGGGGGCGAGACGCAGCGCGGGTTCGACAACCTGGCGGCGAGCATCAAGTACAAGTTCTACCAGAACGACGAGCGCGAGACGATCCTGTCGGCGGGCGTCGACTGGGACATCGGGGGCAGCGGCGCGAAGCGGGTCGGCGCCGAATCGTTCAGCACGCTGACCCCGGCGCTGTTCTTCGGCAAGGGCTTCGGCGATTTGCCCGAATCGATGAAATTCGTGCGTCCGCTTGCCGTGACCGGCATCGTCGGTTTGGGGATTCCGACCCGCTCGGGCACGACCTCGATCAGCGATGAAGGCGAGGTCAGCGTCGAGCGTCATCCGCATACGCTCGAATGGGGTTTCGCCGTCGAATACAGCCTGCCGTATCTGCAATCGTTCGTGCAGGACATGGGCCTGCGCGAGCCGTTCAGCCGGATGATCCCGATCGTCGAGTTCGCGATGTCGACCGCGCTCGATCGAGGCGCCAGCGGCACGACCGGCACGGTGAATCCCGGGATCATCTGGGCCGGGCGCTACACCCAGCTCGCCGTCGAAGCCGTCATTCCGGTCAATAACCGCAGCGGCAACCGCGTCGGCTGGATCGCGCAACTGCACTTCTTTCTCGACGACCTTTTCCCCACGACGATCGGCCGCCCGATCTTCGGTCGCTGACATGCGAATCATGCTGCCGGTGCTCGCGTTCGCATGCGCGTCGACGATCGCGCCGCCGGCCGGCGCGCACGCGTTCCTCGACCACGCGTCGCCTGCCGTCGGCAGCACCGTCCATGCGCCGCCGTCGCAGGTGAGATTGTGGTTTACGCAAAAGCTCGAGCCGGCGTTCAGCGCGGTGCAGGTCTCCGATGCGACCGGCAAGCGCGTCGACCGGGCGGACGTCCGCGTCGACGACGGCGACGCCACGGTGTTGCTCGTGTCGGTGCCGCAGCTCGCGCCGGGCCGATACCGGGTGAGCTGGCGCGTGCTGTCGGTCGACACGCACGTCACCGAGGGCGACTACAGCTTCGATGTCGCGCGCTGAGCTCTTGCGCCGGTCCGTGTCGCGTCTACGGCGATGAGCCTCCTCCTGGCATCGGCTCGCGCCGTGCATTTCGCCGCGACGATGTGGCTGTTCGGCGAGTTGGTGCTCGCGTGGTGGCTGTCGGCTTGGCAGGGAAGCGATGCGCCCGCAGGCCCCGGCGAAGCGCTGCGGCGACGGCTGCCGTCGGTCGCACGCTGGTGCATCGCGATCGGCATCGCATCCGCCGTGGCGTGGCTCGCCGCCGCCGCCGCAACGATGAGCGACCTTCCGCTGTCGCGGGCGATCGAGCCTTCGACGTTCGGCGCGGTCGTCGGCGACACCTTGTTCGGCAAGGTGTGGATCGCGCGTCTCTGCCTTGCAGTGCTATTGCTGCTGGCGTTGTGGCCGCGAAGCGCCGGGCGCAGCGGCCGACGGGTCGCTGCGTCGACGGTCGTCGCGGGTGCGTATCTCGTCGCGCTCGCGTGGACCGGACATGCCGCCGCCGCCGAAGGGCCATGGCGCGGCGGAGAGATCGTCTCCGACGTCATGCATCTTCTCGCTGCCGGCGCGTGGCTGGGCGCGTTGCCGCCGCTGGTCCACCTGCTCGGCAGGGCGCAACCGATCAGCGTCGCGGCGTGGATCGCCAGGCGCTTTTCCGTGCTCGGAATCGCTTGCGTGAGCGTGCTGATCTTGAGCGGGATCGGCAACAGCTGGTTCCTGGTCGGCAGTGTTCCGGCGCTGTTCGGCACCCGCTACGGCATTCTGCTGCTCGCGAAGCTCGCCTTGCTTGCCGCGATGCTCTCGTTCGCCGCGGTCAATCGCCTCGTCCTGCCGCCGCGCCTCGCCGCCGGCGATGGCCAGGCCTTGCGCGCGCTGCGCCGCAACGCGCTGCTCGAAATCGCGGCCGGGCTGCTGGTGGTGGCGATCGTCGGTATGCTCGGGATCACGGTGCCGGCCGCGCATCAATCGCCGCTCTGGCCGTTCGCGCATACGTTGAGCTGGGCACCGGCGCGGGAATCAACGGCGACTCTTTGGGCGCTGGTTGCCGCCGTGCTCGTCGCCGCTGGCGGCCTCGCCGTTCTGGTCGCCGGCGCGCGCCAGCGCGCGTGGACCCGGGCCGGGGCCGGCATCGTCGGCGTCGCGGCGGCGGCAATGATGGGCGCGTGGCTGCTCACAGTCCCGGCGTATCCGACGACGTATGCGGCGTCGTCGGTGCGCTATACGACCGCCGCGATCGGCGACGGAGCGCGCCTGTTCGCCGCACATTGCGCCACGTGCCACGGCGGTGACGGGGCAGGATCGGCGGCTGGATCGGTTGCCCGCGCGCCGAATCTGGTCCGGCACGCCGCAAACCACCGTGCGGGTGAGCTCTACTGGTGGATCGCGCACGGCCGCGAGGGAACGCCGATGCCGGCGTTCGCGCCCCCGCTGGTCAGCGACGAGATCTGGAGCATCGTGCAGTTCCTGCACACGCTGTCGGATGCCGCCGATTTCGCCGGCACGGACGCGGGGCTCCTCAAGCGCTCACCAGTGCCGGCGCCCGACTTCAGCTTCGAGCTGCCAGAACGCGGTCAGGAAACCTTGCTGCAACCGGACTCAAAGGAGGGCACGCTGCTCGTTCTGTATTCGCTGCCTGATTCGCTCCCGCGCCTGCGTTCGCTTGCGTCGCAGCGCGCGTTCGACGATAAGCGCATTCGGGTTCTGGCGATATCCGCGAGCGCGACCGACGCACAAACGGCCGGCGCGCAAACGCCCGGCGGCGAGTCGGTGTTGGCGATCACCGCGTCCGATGTCGCGATGGTCTACGCGATGTTCGCCGCGCGCGATCGCGCCGTCGCCAGTCACGCCGAATTCCTGATCGACCGGCGCGGGCGCTTGCGTGCGCGCTGGCTCGGCGTGCCTGCGCCAGGCGCCGATCGAAACAGAGAAATTTTCGCCGCGGCGCAGAAGCTCGATAGCGAGCGGCCATCTCCGCCACCGTCGCCTGAGCATGCGCACTGACCGGTCGCGGAAAGCTGCGGCCGGCTTCGGCGGCCCCCGGTAGAATCGCGTGATGAACGGGACTCGATCGACGACGCTCACGGGTACCACGGCATCGCGTGAGGCGGATCACCGCGCGCCGCGGGCCGTGGCGATCTGGCTTTTGATCTGTTGTGCGCTGGTGTTCGCGATCGTCGTCGTCGGGGGCGCGACCAGGCTCACCCATTCGGGGCTGTCGATCACCGAATGGCAGCCGATCGTCGGCACGCTGCCGCCGCTTTCGGCGGCGCAGTGGGACGAGGCGTTCGTCAAATACCAGGCAACGCCCGAATACCGCCAGGTGAACAAGGGAATGAGCCTCGACGCATTCAAGTCGATTTTCTGGTGGGAGTACGCGCATCGGCTGCTCGGGCGCGTCGTCGGCGCGGTGTTTGCGTTGCCGCTGGCCTGGTTCGTCCTGCGGCGCAAGCTGCCGCCGAGGCTAGCGCCGCCGCTGATCGCGATCTTCGCGCTCGGCGGCTTGCAGGGTGCGCTGGGCTGGTACATGGTGCAAAGCGGGCTGATCGACGATCCGCGCGTATCGCAACTCCGACTGGCCGCGCATCTCGGCCTTGCGCTGCTGATCTTCGCGGCGATGTTCTGGCTGGCGCTGTCGCTGTTGCGGCCCCTGTCCGAAGCATCGCCCGCGGCGAGTGCCTCGGTGCCGCGCCCTGCTCCAGCGCTGCGGCGCTTCGCGCTCTTGATCGTCGCGCTGGTGTTCGTGCAGGCGCTCTCGGGCAGCCTGGTCGCGGGGATCCGCGCGGGATTCGCCTACAACACCTTTCCGCTGATGAACGGCCGGCTCGTGCCGCCGGAGATCCTGTCGCTTGCGCCTTGGTATCGCAATTTCGCCGACAACATGGCGACCGTGCAGTTCGATCATCGCGCGATCGCCTGGCTCCTCGCGTTGCTGATCCCCGTTTTCTGGTTTCTCGTGCGTTCCCAGGCAACGGCGCCGCGCGTCAAGCCGGCGGCGACCCTGCTGCTGGCGGCTCTGCTGTTGCAGCTGGCACTCGGCGTCGCGACGCTGCTGCTGGTCGTGCCCGTGCCGCTCGCCGTCGCACATCAGGCCGGTGCCGTGCTGCTGTTCGCCGCGGCGCTCAATGCCGCGCATGCGCTGCGCGTTCGCGGGCGCGGCCAGCAGGAACGCAGCAGGGTGCGTTGGGAACGCGCATGAGCGCGTTGGGAACGCACATCAGTGCGTTGGGAACACGCATGAGCGGGTTGGAACGCGCCAGGAGCGCGTTGGCCACGCGCAGGAGGGCATTTGCATTCTGCCTCTCCAGGGAGGATCATGACGGCCCGATGCGCAAACGAGTCCACCATGGCTGAGCCCGCCAAGCTCGACGAACCGCTGGCCGACGCTGACTACGACGAGCTCGAGGCCTTTCTGGCATCGAACGGCGTGCCGCAGGACTGCATGGATCTGGAAATGCTCGACGGCTTTCTGACGGCGATCGTCAGCGGGCCCGAGATGATCCAGCCGTCCGAATGGCTGCCTGTGGTCTGGAGCGACAGCCAGCGCAGCGTCTCGCCGGTCTTCGCCGACAATGAGCAGGCGAGCCGGATACTGTCGCTGGTGCTGCGCGTGCAGAACAGCATCGCGCGGACCTTGCGCGAATCGCCGACCCGCTTCAAGCCGCTGCTATATCACAGCGAGGACAACGTGAAAGGCGACAAGGCGCCGCCCGAAGCGAGCGCGTGGTGCGAAGGCTATATGACCGGCGTGCTGCTGCGCGAGGCAGAATGGGAGCCGATGTATTCGCAGGAAGACGCCCGCGACTGGATGCTGCCGGTCGAGGCGCTGGCTTACGGCGATCACGATCCCGAATACCTGGACTGGGTCGACAGCGAGGAAAAGCGGCAAGGGATGATCGACGAGCTGCCGATCGCGGCCGTGCTCATCTATCGCTACTGGCAGGAGCGCAACCGGCCCGAATCGGCCAACCGCGCCGAGCGGCGCGCGCAGCGCCGCGAAACCTCACGAAAAGGCCGCCAGCGCCTGCACTAGCGGCCGGGTGGTCCGGGTGGTACTAGCGGCCTTGCGGCGGCGGCGTCGCGGGCCGACTTCCCCGAGCGCGCCGCATCGATACCCTGTTGCGCTACTGGTGCAAAGGAACGTCGACCATCTCGACGCGATTCGCTTCGCGCAGATCGGCGTTTTCGTCGAGGTCGCCGCGTCGGGTCGGTCGCGTACCCAGCGCCTTCAACATCAAGGCGATGGCAAGCAGAATCACCGATCCGATCAGCAGGAAGGGTTGCCACTCGGCAGGAAGATCGGACGTAGCCGCAAATACCGGCGTCACGATCGATGCGCCGATCAAAACGCCCGCGGCGAACGACGCCGTCTCTTGCAGTCTGGTCGCTCGATGGTTCATCAGTGACTCCGCTTCGATTGATTGAACACGGCTTCACTTTAGGACCAGGATCCCGGCGGCGTAATCGGCGCACATCCGATTTGCGCGTAAGACGCGCTCCGACGCGACGGCAAAGCGTCGCCGGTGAACGACAAAATCAGTGCGGGCCGAAGCGGTAAGAGTCCATCGCGAGCGCGCCGGCTTCGAAGCCTTCGACAAAGCGCTCGACCTTCGCGTCGTCGGCCGCCGCGCCGAGCGCGACGAACAGCGGAAGAAAATGCTCGTCGCTCGGGTGCGCGCGGACCGCCTCGGGTGCGCGCTTGCGCCAGGCGACGAGCGCATCGACGTCATGGGCGATCAGGCGATCATGCAGCCATTCGGCGAACGCCTGCGCGTAACGCAGCGGTTCCTGCCGGCGCGGATTCGACATCCAATCGCGCAGGTTGTGTGTCGTATGGCCGGAGCCGACGATCAGCACCGAATCGTCGGCCAGCGGCGCCAGCGCGCGGCCAACGCGTAAGTGATGTGCGGCGCCGAGCTCCGGCTGAATCGCGAGTTGCACGACCGGAACGTCGGCGTCCGGGTACATCCAGCGCAGGGGGACCCACGCTCCGTGATCGCGGCCGCGGCAACCATCGATTCCCGCGGTCACGCCGGCGGCTTTAAGCAAGGCGACGGCATCTTCGGCTAGCGCAGGGTCGCCGGGCGCCGCGTACTGCAGTCGAAAGAGCTCGTCGGGAAAGCCGCCGAAATCGTGAATCGTTTGCGGCGCCGGATTGCCGGTGAGCAGCGGGACCGAGGTCTCCCAATGCGCCGATGCGATCAGCACCGCGCGGGGACGCGGTAGCTCGCGCCCGAGCGCGGCCCACGCAACACCGGCGGCGCCCGGCTCGATCGCGTGCATCGGCGAGCCATGCGACAGGAAGAGCGTCGGAAGCCGGACGCTTGTGTGTCGACCGCTGACGAGATCGCCGTTAGTCGCCTGGGCCGCGGATCGCAGCATCAGGCGGCGGCCTTCGCCCGTTCCTTGAGCAGGCCTTCGGCGAGCAAAGCTTCGCGCACATGCGGGCGCGCTTCGACTCGGGCCTTGTACGCCGCGACGACCGGCCATTTGGCAAGGTCGATGTCGACGAAGGACGACCAGCGCAGGATCGTATACAGGTAGGCATCGGCGACAGTGAACTGGCTGCCCATCAGATAGTCGTTGCCGTCGAGCTGACCGGCCAGCCAGTCGAGCCGCAGTCGGAGCTTGTCGCGCAAGATCGGCTTGTACTCGGCCGGCGTGTTGGGCGCGAAGAACGGGCCGTACTGCTTGTGCAGCTCGGACGTGATGAAATTCAGCCATTCCTGCAGGCGATAGCGCTCGAAGCTGCCCGCCGCCGGCGCGAGCCGCGATTCGGGCTTGAGATCGGCCAGATACTGGACGATCGCCGGTCCTTCAGTCAGCCGCCGGCCGTCGTCGAGCTCGAGTACCGGGACATAACCCTTGCCGTTGATCGCATAGAAATCCTCGCCGCCGGCGAGCGCGTGCGTCTTGGTGTCGACCTTGACCAGGGTTGCCGCCAAGCCGGCTTCGAGCAAGGTGATGTGCGGCGAGAGCGAGCATGCGCCCGGCGAGTAATAGAGTTTCATTGCGATGTCCTTCGATCGGTTATCGGAAATACTGTGTCTCGTTCGACACGGATTCAGTCGGCACGTTGCAGCCGGAATGCAGCGCGGCGCAAGGGCGTCAGCGAGGCCAGAACAAAGCGCCCGCCGCCCAGGAGGCCGACGACGATCCCGGCGACCGCGAGGAATGCCGGATACTCCCAGCCGCCGTTGGGCGAGGTGAACAGCCAGCCGTTGCCGGAGTGTGCCCACGCGGCGCCCAGAAGGATCGGGAGCAGCGCAAGGGCGACGGCGCGCGTGTAAACGCCGAGGACGAGCAGGACGCCGCCGACCAACTCGGCGGCGATCGTCGCGTAGGCGAGCGGTCCAGGCAATCCGAGCGACTCGAAAAACTGCACGGTGCCTGCCGGCGTGAAGACCAGGTACTTCAACAGCGCGTGCGCCACGAACATCACCCCGAGTGCGCCGCGCAATAGCAACGCCGCCAGATCGACACGATTCGAACCCTCCATGATCTTGTCTCCACAAAGACGCCGGAAGTCGGCGCAATGAACGGATGATCAGCCTTGCTGAAAACAAGATAAATATGCCTTTCTGCAAATGATTATCGTTAAATATGCAATAATCTCGGATGGACCGCTTCCAGGCCATCACCGCGTTCGCCAAGGTCGTCGAGAGCGGCAGCTTCGTCCGCGCCGCCGAGCGGCTGGCGATTTCGGTCTCCGCCGTTTCGAGGCACGTCGCCGAGCTCGAGGCGCACCTCGACGTGCGTTTGCTCAATCGTACGACGCGGCGGCTTTCGCTGACCGAGAGCGGAAGCGTGTTCTATCAGCACTGCGTGCAACTGCTGGCCGATCTCGACGAAGCCGAGCGGTCGGCCAGCGCTTCGGCGATCACGCCGCGCGGGACCTTGCGCTTATCGGCATCGGTCACGTTTGGCGAGCGCCATCTGGCGCCGGCGATCGCCGCTTTTATGGAGCGCTATGCCGACATGCGCTTCGACGTCGAGCTTTCCGATCGCGCCGTGGATCTGGTCGACGAAGGATTCGACGCCGCGCTGCGCATCGGCGCGATCGGCAGCCAGAACCTGGTTGGGCGCCCGGTCGGCGAGACCAGGCTGGTGTGCTGCGCGGCGCCAGCGTACCTCGAGCGTCGTGGCGAGCCCAAGCGCCCCGAAGACCTGGCCGGACACGAATGCCTGACCTACGAGTACGCCTCGCAGCGCAATATGTGGCCGTTCCGCGAGCGTGATGGATCGATCCGGCAGGTGAAGGTCTCGGGTTCGGTGCACGCCAACAGCGGGCGGTTTCTCGAGGCGCTGGCGGTCGAAGGCCGGGGCATCGCCTGCGAGCCCGACTTCATCGCCGGCCCGGACATCCGCGCCGGACGGCTGGTGCCGATCCTGCTTGCGTTTCAGCCGCCGCCGTCGACCATCCAGCTCGTCTATCCGAGTCGCCGGCATCTGTCGGCCAAGGTGCGCGCGTTCGCCGACTTCCTGCGCGACCGGTTCGCGACGGCCGAGTGGACGCTCAAGCCTGCCGGCGCAGCCGGCGAGCATCGGCCGCGGCGCTAGGCGATGGTGCGGAGCGCGGCGATCAGGGCAGCTTGAGCTTGCCCGGTGCCGGAGGCAGGCCGCCGCCCAAGCCGGGGCTTGAACCGGGCACCAGGATCGACGAAGACGCCTGGCGGCGCATTTCCTGCAGTTCCCTCATCGCGCGCTCGACGCCTTCCTTTGCCGCGTCGCCGTATTTCTGCACGGCTTCGCCCAGCGTTGCCGCCGGGATGTCGAAACTGATCGGCAACGGCCCGACATTGGTCATGATCTGGGCTTCGCCGGTGTAGATCGTCGCCCGGGTCTGATCGGGACCCCCATCGCGAGTCACGGGGATGAGGACACGAATGGTGCCGGCAGCACGATCGGTATAGATTTCTTCGCGGAAGAGCGAAGTCGCGTCCATTTTCATGTCCGCCGTACGCAATCCGGGATCGCTGGCCATGGGAACGTCCTTGTCATCGAATCGAACCGGAAGGATACTAAAAAGAGCGCGCCTTGTACCGCAACCGAGCGGCGCATCTGCCGGGCCGCGTTCGGGCCCGGAATGCGCGGGAGTTACAGACTGTTACATTGATAAATGCCGAATTTACCCAATACTGGCTGTTGACAGTCAGCCGAACTTCATTCGGCGCGTTAAAGTCTAACGGGCAGTTCGATACTGGCTTGGAGGGTTTCATGAAAAAATTTCTCATCGCGGCGGCGGCCGCATTGGCATTGGCAACCGTCGCCACCACGGCGTCGGCGCAGCATCGTGGCGGCTCGGGCAGCGGCAGTTGGGGTGGCGGCAGCTCGCATGGCAGCAGTGGCTGGCATGGCGGCGGCGGCAACTGGCATGGAGGCGGCAATTGGCACGGTGGCCATTCGCATTTCGGATTCGCGGTCGGCTTTCCGTACTACTGGCCGTACTACGGCTACTACCCGTATGGCTACTATGGGTATGGATATGGCTACGGTTACCCGTACTACGACGGCTATTCTTCCTACGACAGTGGTACCCCGCAAACCTACATTCAGCGCGATACCGGAGACACTTTCGCGCCGGCGGGCCCACCGCAACGCAGCCAGTATTCGTATTACTGCACCGACCCCGCCGGGTATTTCCCGCAGATCGCCAATTGCCCGAGCGGCTGGTTGACGGTCGTTCCGAACGGCGCGCCGCGCGCGGCTCCGGCACCCCGTTGACAGTGAGGAAGCGATGAATGCCATCAAGCGTTATGTTCCGTTGACCGCGGCGCTGTTGCTCGGCGCTTGCGTCACGGTGCCGTCGGGCCCCAGCGTCGTCGCGCTGCCCGGCAACAACAAGAGCTTCGATCAGTTCCAGGCCGATGCCTTTGCCTGTCAGCAATTTGCGCAGCAGATGGTTGGCGGCTCGGCCGACCAGGCGAACAACTATGCCGCGCAGAGCGCGGTCGCGGGCACCGCGATCGGAGCTGCCGCGGGCGCCATCATCGGATCGGCGTCCGGCAACGCAGGACCTGGCGCGGCGATCGGCGCCGGAACCGGCCTTCTGTTCGGCAGCGCGGCCGGCAGCAACGCCTACTACGGCGGCTACTACGAGGTCCAGCGGCGGTATGACGGCGCCTATATGCAATGCATGTATGCGAAGGGCAACCAGATCCCGGTCCGTGGCGCGGCGCCCCGTCGCGCACCGCCGCCTGGGTATTACGGGCCGCCTGCAGGTTGAGCGGCCGCAATCGCAATAACCACGGG
>DASYJB010000003.1:0-4228 GCA_035996965.1 Casimicrobiaceae bacterium
ATCTTTTCCATGATCGCGCGTTTGCCGCCGAACGCACCCACCGGCATCCCGCCGCCAATAACCTTTCCGAGCGTCGTCAGATCGGGGGCGACGCCGTACAGACCCTGCGCCCCTTGCAGGTGCAGCCGAAAGCCGGTCATCACTTCGTCGAAGATCAGCACCGAGCCGTGTTTGTCGCACAGCTCACGCAGGCCGGCCAGGAAGCCGGGCTTCGGCGCGATCAGGTTCATGTTGCCCGCGACCGGCTCCACGATAATGCCGGCGATCGCGTCCGGGTGCTCGGCAAAGGCGCGCGCCACATCGTCCAGATCGTTGTACGTCAGCACCAGTGTCTCGCCGGCGATCGATGCCGGGACGCCGGCCGACGACGGTTGTCCGAACGTCAGCGCGCCCGAACCGGCCTTGACCAGCAAGCTGTCGCCATGGCCGTGATAGCAGCCTTCGAATTTGATGATCTTCGAGCGGCCGGTGTAGCCGCGCGCGAGGCGCAGCGCCGTCATCGTCGCTTCGGTGCCCGACGACACCAGCCGCACCATCTCGAGCGAAGGCAGCAGACGGCAGAGCTCTTCCGCCATCTCGATCTCGAGCTCGGTCGGCGCGCCAAACGACAAGCCGTGTCGGGCGGTCTCCTGCACCGCGCGCACAGTGTCCGGATGCGCGTGGCCGAGGATCGCCGGGCCCCACGAGCCGACATAATCGATATAGCGCTTGCCATCGGCATCCCACAGGTAGGCGCCTTCGCCGCGGGTAAAGAATCGCGGCGTGCCGCCTACCGAGCGAAACGCGCGCACCGGTGAGTTGACTCCTGCGGGAATCGTCTTTTGCGCGCGCGCGAACAGCTGTTCGTTTCGGGTCATGGTCTAGGATCGTCGAGGGTCGAAGGGCATTGCGATCTCGGCGGAATGTCGCATCAGCGAAAGCACGCGACCAGCTCGCGCGCCGCCAGTAGCACGTCCGGCGCATCGTACAGTGCGCTGATCACCGCCACCGCATCGGCGCCCGCGGCGATAAGCGGTGCCGCGTTGGCCGCAGTGATTCCGCCGATGGCGACGACGCTGGTCTCCGGCCAGCGCGCCTTCGCCTCGGCGATCAGCCTGAGCGACGGTCGAACGGCGTTCGGCTTCACCAGCGAGGGATAAAAGCTGCCGAACGCGATGTAATCGCCGCCGGCGGCGATCGCCGCCTCTCCGCGCGCGAGCTCGTCGTAGCACGAAACGCCGACGATCGCGGCCGGCCCGAGCCGCGCACGCGCCGCCGCGACGCTCGCGTCGTCACGGCCCAGATGCACACCGTCGGCGTCGACCGCGCGTGCGAGCTCGACATCGTCGTTGACGATGAAGATTGCCCCGCGCGCGGCGCACAGCGCGCGCAAGGTGAGCGCCTGCTGCAACCTCAGTTCGGCCGACGCGGCCTTGTTGCGGTACTGGATGGCCGATGCGCCGGCGGATAGCGCGAGGTCGGTTCGCGCCGACAGCGCCGCCGTGTCGGCGAGATCGGGGGTTAGCGCGTAAAGGCCGGCAAGCTTCGACCGCGGCGCGGCCGTCAATGCTGCGGCCATCGGCGCAGCTTCAGTGTCGATGCAGATCGGGCGACGCCGGCAGAACGTCGTCGTCGACGCGAGGCTCGGCCTCGTCCTCCCGCGCCCAGAACAAGCGGTCCGGAAGAAACTGGCCCATGCCCGGGCGGTATGCCTTCTGCAGCGTGTGCCAGGTGTAGTCCTGCGCTTCGCGAACCGCCTCCGGCAGGTCGAGCCCGTTGGCCAGCATTGCCGCGATCGCGGAGGCCAGCGTGCAACCCGAGCCGTGATAATTGCCGGGCAGCCGCTGCCAGCTGTCGCTGCGCACGACACCGCTCTTGCCGTACAGCGTGTTGACCACTTGCGGGGTCGGCTCGTGCGTTCCGGTGATCAGCACGAATTCGCAGCCGCTTTCGATCAGTCGATTGGCGCAGGTGGCGAGCGACGGCTCCTCCTCGTCCTCGACGTCGGCGAGCCGGCGCGCTTCCATGCTGTTCGGCGTGAGTATCGTCGTGCGCGGCAGCAGCAGCTCGCGCAGCGCATGCAGCATTTCGTCGTTGGCCAGCTCGTCGCCGCGGCCTGACGCCAGCACTGGATCGAGAATCAGCGGAACGTCCGGGTAATCGGACAGGATTTCGGCGATCGCAGCAATATTCTCGACGCTGCCGAGGGCGCCGATCTTGAATGCATCGACCGGCATGTCTTCGAGCAGGCAGCGCGCCTGATCGGCCACCCAGTCGGCGTCGATCGGCTGCACCGCTTCCACGCCGAGCGTGTCCTGAACGGTGATCGCGGTGATCACCGACAGCGGATGGCATCCCATGCTGGCCAGGGTAAGGATGTCGGCTTGGATGCCGGCGCCGCCGGACGGATCGGATGCGGCGAAAGTCAGCACTACAGGCGGGAAATCGGGCTCGGCGTCGGACGGCTGCGGCATTGCGGCGGCGCTTTCAGTGCAACCGGGCGCACGCTGGATGCCCGGGCCGGCGCTTGGGCCGGCGAATGCTTGCTAAAATGGGATTTTACTCCAGTCGAGCCGTACCGAATGAAAAAATACATGTGCCTGATCTGCGGTCATATCTATGATGAGGCCTACGGCGACCCCGACACCGGCATACCGCCGGGCACCAAATGGGAAGACGTCCCGCCCAACTGGACATGTCCCGATTGCGGCGCCCGCAAGGAAGATTACGAACTGGTCGAATTCTAGTGTCCCGATAAAACGATGCGAATCCTTCACACGATGTTGCGCGTTGGCGATCTCGAGCGCTCGGTCGCCTTCTATACCGGCGTGCTCGGGATGAAGGTCCTGCGCACGACCGACCGCCCCGCTCAAAAATACAAGCTCGCATTCGTCGGGTACGGCGACGAATCGGCGCATGCGGTGCTCGAGCTCACTTACAACTACGGCGTCGACCGTTACGAGCTCGGTGACGGCTTCGGTCACATCGCGATCGAGGTGCCGGACGCCGCCGCGGCATGCGTTGAGGTGCGCGCCAAGGGCGGCACCGTGACGCGCGAGGCCGGTCCGGTCAAGGGCGGCACGACGGTCATCGCCTTCGTTCAGGATCCGGACGGCTACAAGATCGAGCTGATCCAGCGTTGACCGGCGCCAAACGCCCGGCTGATCTTGGCGCGCTTTTCACTCGTCGTCTGCAGCGTCGACCGCGCGCGACTCGATGAGTGCGTGGCGCGCTACCGCGCCGCGTTCGCCGACGAGGCGTTCGACCTGATCATCATCGACGACGCCCAATCGCTGGCCGAAGGCTACAACCGTGGTATCGCTCGCGCGAGCGGCGCCCACATCGTGTTCTCGCACGACGACGCGTTTCCGATCTCGAGCGCATTTGCCGACCGGCTGGCGGCGCACCTCGAACAGGTCGACATCGTCGGCATCGCCGGCGCGACCGCGGCGCTGTCCGGCTTTTGGGGCTACGCGGGCCAGCCGCACACCCATGGCCACGTCATTGCCTCCGCGCCCAAAGGATCGCACGTCGATCTGCTGGTCTGGGGCGCGGCCGGCCGCAGGGTCGACGGCATCAGGCTGCTCGACGGATGCATGATTGCGGCGCGCCGCGATGTGGCTGTCGCGATCGGCTTCGACGCGCAGCGTTTCGACGGCTTCCACTTGTACGACGCCGATTTTTCGTTCCGCGCCAGCGCCGCCGGCCATGCGGTGGCGGTGGCCTCGGACATTACCGTCTTTCATCGATCGCCGGGATCGTTCGACGCCGAATGGCACCGCTATAACGAGAAGTTCGTCGCAGCACATGCGGCGAGCTTCGACCGAGTCGCTCCGCAGCCGCGGCTGGTCGCCAGAGTGGCATTTGCCGATATCGCAGCCGCGGCGAAAGACGTCGATGAACGGCGTGTGGCCGAGTTGACGCTGCAGTTGCGCGTTCCCGGCGCGCGCCAGGCTTAAGCGTCGATCCGCGCCGCGTCGTCGTAAATCGTCAGCAGCAGCGTTTCCCAATCACGGGCGAAGGCTTTCGTGTCGAACAGCGGGTTGGTGTCGCGACTGCTTTCGAGATACGCGCGGTGGCGACGCAATGCCGCGCGGTCCGCGATGAGCGACAACAGGCGCGCGCGGTAGTCGTCGAGCGAACTCGCCACCAGCGCGGGCAAGCCGGTCGCGAGCAGCAGGCTCGCGCCCACCCTCCCCGCGAAGGTGTCGCCGCGACAGGTCAGGATCGGCACGCCCGCCCACAGCGC
>DASYJB010000004.1:0-18504 GCA_035996965.1 Casimicrobiaceae bacterium
ACGGCTCGACGTTGCCGATGGCGATCAGGCGCACCGGCAGCGTCTTGGCGACGACGGGCACGGCCGTGACGAGCACGCTCGGCGGCGTCTTCTGCACCGCCGCGCGCGACTCCTTGTTGTATTGCGCGACCAGCCCGACCGCCACCGCCAGCACGGCAAGCGCTGCGACTATCGCCAAAAGCTTCTTTCGTCTTCGCATGTTCAAGCGGTGTCTCAGGCATCGCCTCGGCGAGCAGCGCTCCCGACGGGCTTCAATGCCGCATTTATCATGGCGACGCCCCACAGGGTGCGTGCGCCGGACAGCCGCATATTGTCGCCCAATTGCCGGGCGCCGGGGCGCCGTCGATACATCCTGTAACAGACGCCGTCGGCGGCATGTAGTCTACGGCCGTCCGCGGGGGCGTTCGCTATAATCCGGCGAGCAGGATGCGGGTGTAGCTCAATGGTAGAGCAGAAGCTTCCCAAGCTTACGACGAGGGTTCGATTCCCTTCACCCGCTCCAATCCCGAACGGCCGGCGCGGCCGTCTGAAACGCAGTTGAGCCTATCGATGTCCAGCCCCCGAACCGCAGCGATCGCCGCCGCAGCGTCCTGGTTCGATTCCGGAGCGCTGCTTGCCGAGCTCAAACGGCGGGTCGCGTTCCGGACCGAAAGCCAAGATCCTGCCCGCGCCGCCGCGCTGGCGAGTTACCTGAACGAGGATATCGGCCCGAGCGTGTCGCGCTGCGGGTTCGAATGGGCGATCTGGCCCAATCCGGTGCCGGGGGCGCCGCCGCTATTGTTCGCCGAACGGCACGAGGACGATGCGCTTCCGACGGTCCTCATCTACGGCCACGGAGATGTCGTCGCCGGTTACGACGAGCAATGGAACGACGGACGCTCGCCGTGGGATCTGGCGGTCGCCGACGGCAGGTGGTACGGCCGCGGCACCGCCGACAACAAGGGCCAGCATACGATCAATCTGGCCGCGCTCGCGCAGATTCTGGCCCGTCGCGGCCGGCTCGGCTTCAACGCCAAATTGCTGCTCGAAATGGGCGAGGAGATCGGGTCGCCGGGCCTGCGCCAGACCTGCGAGCGGCGCGCGGAATGGCTGTCCGCCGATGTGCTGATCGCCTCGGATGGCCCCCGCTTGCGCGCCGCCGCGCCGACGATTTTCCTGGGCTCGCGCGGCGTATTCAATTTCGATCTCTCCGTCAGCTTGCGCGACGGCGCGCATCACTCGGGCAACTGGGGCGGCTTGCTCGCCAATCCCGGGACAATCCTGGCCAATGCGATCGCCGCGCTGGTCGACGCGCGCGGCCGTATTCTGGTCGAGGCGCTGCGTCCCGGGCCGATTCCCGCCTCGGTCAGAACCGCGCTGGAGAGCGTCGAGCCGGGCGAGCCCGGCGGTCCGGCGATCGATCCGGACTGGGGTGAGCCGGCGCTGACCCCGGCCGAGCGCGTCTTCGGCTGGAACGCGCTCGAGGTTCTGGCCTATCGCACCGGGAATCCGGACCGGCCCGTCAACGCGATCCCGCCCCGCGCAAGCGCTCACCTGCAGCTTCGCTTTGTCGCCGGCTGCGACTGGCGCACGTTCGTTCCGGCGATGCGAGCGCACCTGGACGCGCGGGGAATGGCGATCGTCGACGTGCGGCAGGCGACGACCGAACCGATGGAGGCGACGCGCCTCGATCCCGCGGACCCATGGGTGCGCTGGGCGAGCGACTCGATTGCGGCGACCGTCGGCACGCCGCCGGTCATATTGCCGAACCTGGGCGGCGCGCTGCCCAACGATTGCTTCGCCGACGTGCTCGGCCTGCCGACGATCTGGGTCCCGCACTCGTATCCGGCCTGTTCGCAGCACGCCCCGAACGAGCACATGCTCTGCGCGGTCGCCCGCGAAGGGCTGCAGATCATGACCGGATTGTTCTGGGACTTGGGCGAAGCGGCAACCCCACCGCGCCGCCGGCCCGTCGATCAGGGCCGGATGTAAGCCCAGCCTTGCTGTTGCCGCTGCATCAGCGTCACCACGCCGGCAGGCACGTAGCCGATGCCGCTCAACATGTCGGCGTGCGCGAGCTTCTGTCCGCGCATCGTGTTCTCGCAGGCGATGACCTTGACGCCGGCCTTCCCGGCTTCCTCGACGCGGTTGCCGACGACCGAATCGGCCTTCAGCATGCCGATGCCGGGCCCATAGGCGACGATTTCGATGTCGACGTTGGCCGCACCGAGGTCGGTCTGGATGTTGCGCGCATTGTTGAGGGCGAGGTTCCACTTCGCGGGCTCGGCATCGCTCACCTGGATGACGACCCGGCTCTTCTGCGCGGCGCCCGGCTGGCCCTGTGCGCTGGCAGCACCGGCGCCCAAGCACAACGCCGAAGCGAGCAGCGCCGCAGCGAGCAAGCCCGAATGTCTGGCGATCATGTTTTCTCCTGAATGGTGTCGATGCCGGCGGCCTTTTCGCCGTCCGGTGCCTGCAGTCAGCATTATCGGCGCTCAACCGCGTCCGCGGTAGGGCGCGCCGCTGTTGGCGCGCCGATGCCGCGCCGGCTAAAATGACGAGTGACTCGACCCGCGCATATGCCGCTGGCGGCCATCGCGCTGATCGTCGCCGCGTGCGCCTGCTTCACCAGCATCGACGTCACCGTCAAGTACTTGAGCCAGCGCTACCCGGTACCGCTGCTGGTTTGGGCGCGCTGGGGTGTGCAGGCGCTGCTGATGTTTGCGCTGCTGGCGCCGACGATGCGCTGGAACCTGGTGCGCACGACGCGTCCCGGCCTGCACCTGGTGCGAGGCACGGTGCTGATCGCATCGTCGCTGTGTTTTTTCACCGCGGTCAAATATCTGCCGCTGGCCGAAGCGACCGCGCTCAATTACACCAGCCCGATCCTGGTGACCCTTCTTGCTGGATGGCTGCTGGACGAGCGCATCACCTTGCCGCGATGGGGCTTCGCCGCGGCCGGCTTTGTCGGCATGCTGCTGATCGTGCGTCCCGGCACCGGGATACTCGACAGCGCCTCTTTTTTCGCGCTGGCCGCGGCGGCGGCCTACGCGATCTACCAGATACTGACCCGGAAGCTCGTCGGCGAGGACTTGAGGGTACTGCTGTTCTATCCGTGCCTGTGCGGCGCGGTCCTGATGTCGATCGTGGTCGCGTTCCAGCACGACGAAACCTGGTATCCGACGTCCGACCTGGCATTGTTCCTCGGCATCGGCGTCATGGGCTCGATCGGGCATTGGCTGTTCACGCGGGCGTTCCGGCTCGCCTCGGCGTCGGCGATCGCGCCGTTCACCTATGTGCAGCTGGTGTTCTCGACGATCGCGGCCTGGGCCCTGTTCGGGACTTTTCCCGACGCCTGGGCGCTCGCCGGCATGGTGGTGATTGCCGGCAGCGGCGGCGTCCTGACCTGGTACGAGCGCTGGCGCGCGAGCCTCGCGCCGGCCGAGCCGGCCGCGGTCGACTGAAACTGTCCTGATCGGCTAGAATTGGCCTGACCGCCTTACCAATCCGGCGTTACCGCCGGCGATCCCGAAGGAAAAACGACATGAGCACCGCATCGTGAACGCCGCTGCCACCCGCATCGGCTTCATCGGCCTCGGATTGATGGGCCACGGCATTGCGAAGAACCTGATCGCCAAGGGGTTTCCCCTGACGATCCGGGTCCACAAGAATCGCAAGCCCGCCGAGGACATACTCGCGGCCGGCGCCAAGGAGGTCAAGACCAACGCCGAGCTCGCGCGCGCGTCCGACATCGTGATCCTGTGCGTGACCGGCTCGCCGCAGATCGAGGAGATCGTCTATGGGCCCGACGGCATTCTCGGCGCGGCGCGCGACGGCTTGATCGTCGTCGACACCTCGACCGCCGAGCCCTCGTCGACGGCGAGGATTCGCGACGACCTGGCGCCGAAGGGAACGCGGTATGTCGATGCGCCGCTGGCGCGCACGCCGAAGGAAGCCGAAGAGGGCCGGCTGAACACGATGGTCGGCGCCGACGACAAGACGTTCGCCCAGCTGAAGCCGGTGCTGTCCGCGTATTGCGAAAACGTCATTCACGTCGGCGGCCCGGGGCATGGACACATGCTCAAGCTGGTCAACAATTTCATGGCGATGGCGATTGCGACGGCGACCGCCGAAGCCTGTGCCGCCTGTGCGAAATCCGGGGTGTCG
The DNA here is from genome assembly GCA_035996965.1 of Casimicrobiaceae bacterium. GTDB lineage: Bacteria > Pseudomonadota > Gammaproteobacteria > Burkholderiales > Casimicrobiaceae > PALSA-1003. The sequence goes on from DASYJB010000004.1 coordinate 4,147, forward strand.
ATCAAGAAGCTGCACGAGATCATCTCGGCCGGCGCAGTGAACTCCGGGATCTTCCAGATGACCGCCGGCAAGATGCTCGAAAGCGGCGATCTTTCCGGGCTCAAGTTCACGCTGGTCAACGCGATGAAGGACCTGCGCTATTACACCCACATGGTCGAGGCGCTGCCTTCGCCGGCGATCGTCGGCGAGGCCGTGCACCAGAGCCTGGTCAACGCCAACATGCTCGGGTTCGGCGACAAGTACGTCGCCTCGCTGATCGAGGCGCAGGAAAAGCTCGCCGGCGTCAAGATCGTAGGGCGCTAGTCCGGCAGACTCCAAAGCCGGAGTTGCGCCGCATGCAGGCGGTCCCGGACGGCGGTATGCTCGGATTCAGCGGCGATCCGACAGGAGAAATGAAAGTCATGGCTGCGGCTTCCCTCTGGGACAATCCGCTCGGAACCGACGGCTTCGAATTCGTCGAATACGCGGCACCCGATCCGGCGGCGCTCGGCCGGCTGTTCGAGCAGATGGGCTTTTCGGCGATCGCCAAGCACCGCTCGAAAAACGTGCTGTTGTACCGGCAGGGCGACGTCAACTTCATCGTCAATGCCGAGCCTGGCAGCTTCGCGCAGGGCTTCGCCCGCGTGCACGGTCCGTCGATTTGCGCAATGGCATTCCGTGTCAAGGATGCAGGCCGCGCCTACGCGAAGTTGATCGAGCAGGGCGCGTGGGGCGTCGAGGCGCATCCGGGGCCGATGGAGCTCAGCATCCCGGCGATCAAGGGCATCGGCGATTCGCTGATCTATCTGGTTGACCGCTACCCGGTCGCCGGCGCCGGCGTGTCGATCTACGACATCGACTTCGTGCCGATCGCAGGGACCGAGCAGCGTCCGCAGGGCGCAGGACTGGTGACGATCGACCATCTGACGCACAACGTGCATCGCGGCCGGATGGACGAATGGGCGAGCTTTTACGAACGGCTGTTCAATTTCCGCGAGGTCCGCTATTTCGACATCGAGGGCAAGCTGACCGGTCTCAAAAGCAAGGCGATGACCAGCCCCTGCGGAAAGATCCGGATTCCGATCAACGAGAGCTCGGACGACAAGAGTCAGATCCAGGAATACCTGGTCGCCTACCACGGCGAAGGCATCCAGCACATCGCGCTCGGCGCCGGCGACATCTACGACACCGTGCATGCGCTGCGCCAGCGCGGCGTGGCGTTTCAAGACACGCCCGACACCTACTACGAGGCGCTGGGCGCGCGGCTTCCCGGGCACCAGGAAGACACCGCCCGCCTGAAAAAGGAGCGCATCCTGCTCGACGGCCGAACCGCCGCTCAGGCCGGTGAAATGATGAAAGAGGCCGTCGGCGGTTCGACGATCGCCTCCGGGGTCGCATCCCCGTCCGCGGACGGGGCCCATGCTCCGCCCTCCGGCGATCCCGGCGAAGATGAAATGCTGCTGCAGATCTTCACGACCACCGTCATCGGACCGATCTTCTTCGAAATTATCCAGCGCAAGGGCAACGAGGGCTTCGGCGAAGGCAATTTCCGTGCACTGTTCGAGTCGATCGAGCAAGACCAGATTCGCCGCGGCGTGCTCAAGGGCTGAAGGCCGCGGCGCGCCGCGCGCCGGTTTCGATAAATCCTCTGACAAGACACGTGCTCACGCCCCTCGGTTTTCGCTTGCTGCGCCGTCTTGCCGACGGCGAAATCCATTCCGGCGAAGCGCTGGCGAGCGCGGTCGGGATGTCGCGTGCGCGCGTGTCGCAGGTGCTGAAGGAAGCGGACACCGCCGGACTCAAGCTGGAGCGCATCCGCGGCCGCGGCTATCGCCTGCACGATCCGCTGCCATTTCTCGATCGCGACGCGATCGTAGCGGCGCTCGGTCCGGCGGCAAAGGCGGTGAAAGTGGAAGTCGTCGACACCGTCGATTCGACCAGCAGCGAGCTCAACCGTCGCGCCGCGCGTGAAGACGTGCATCGCCGGCTGCTGATCGCCGAATGGCAGACCGCGGGGCGCGGCCGCCGTGGCCGCGGCTGGACCGCGGTCGCCGGCGGCAGCCTCACCTTTTCGCTCGGCTGGCGATTCGAGCAGGGCGCGGGCTTCCTTGCGGGCCTCTCGCTCGCCGTCGGCGTGGCGCTCGCGCGCGCACTGGAAGGCGTAGGCATCGGCGGCGTCGAGCTCAAATGGCCGAACGACCTCACCCATCGCTTCTGCAAGTTCGGCGGCATCCTGATCGAGCTTTCCGGCGATGCGCTCGGACCGTCGCTTGCGGTGATCGGTGTCGGGCTCAACGTGCGGCTGGCGCCCGCGGCGCGGCGCGCCATAGCGCAGCCGGTCACCGATCTGGCGACGATCGCGCACGGACGGGTCATCGATCGCAACGTGCTGCTTGCCGCGCTGGTGCGCGAATTGACGGCGATGCTGGATCGTTACGCGGTCGACGGCTTCGCCCCGTTCATCCCCGAATGGCAGCGACGCAATGCATTCCGCGGCAAGGCCGCGAAGATCATCCTGCCCGACGGCAGCACCGCATCGGGCGACGTCGTCGGTGTCGACGCCAGCGGCGCCCTGGTGCTCGACCATCGGGGCCGGAGGTTGCGCTTTGTCACCGGCGAGGTCTCGCTGCGCCGGCCGTGACCGGCCGGGTTCGCCAAAGCTCCGCTTCCGGCCGCGGTGCCGGTCGTGGATAATCGCCGCATCGTGCCGGCTTCAGCCTGGCAGCGCATTTAACGTGAACAGGCCTTAATGAGAACGCTGGTCTTCCTTCTTCTGCTCGCCAACTTGAGCCTGTTCGGTTACATCAAGCTCGACAGCCTCGGCACCGGCGAGGGCGTTCGTTTGTCGCAGCAGGTCCAGCCCGACAAGATCAAGCTGTTGACGCCGCAGGAGGTGGCGGCGCTGGGGCCGGCCAAGGCGGCGTCGCTGGCCGACGTATGCGTCGAATGGGGTCCGCTGTCGGATACCGACCGCAATCGCGCGCTGGCGAGTCTCGAGCCGCTCGATCTTTCCCGCCTGATGACGCAGAAAAAAGTCGAGGTCATCGCCAGTTACTGGGTGTTTCTGCCGCCGGCCGCCAATCGCGCCGCGGCCGACCAGCGCCTCGCCGAGCTCAGGGCCAGCGGCATCAAGGACGTCTCGGTCATCGACAGCGGACCGCAACGCAATGCGATCTCGCTGGGGGTGTTCCGCGGCGAAGAGGCTGCCCGCAATCGACTCGCGTCGCTGCAAGCGCAGGGACTGACCAACGCGAGGCTCGAGCCGCGCACGCAGTCGGTGCAGCAGACGATGCTGGTCGTGCGCGATCCGACGGCGCAGGCGATGGCGCGCCTGAAGGAACTACAGGGTGAGTTCCCGGGTAGCGACACCAAAATCGGCTCGTGCGACAAGCAGGCTTGAACGCCGCGCTGCCTCCGACGAGCGCCCCGACGATTCGCGAGGCGACGACCGCGACCGACGTGGCGCTCGCTCGCGCGCTGTTCACCGAATACGCGCGCTGGCTGAAGGTCGATCTGTGCTTTCAGGGCTTCGATGAGGAATTGCGCACGCTGCCCGGCGCCTATGCGCCGCCGCGCGGGCGGCTATTGCTCGCCGGACGCGGTGCCGATGCGTTCGCGTGCATCGCATTGCGGCCGCTCGCTCAACCGGCGGTCGGCGAAATCAAGCGGCTGTATGTGCAGCCGGCGCAACGCGGCGAGGGCTGGGGCAGGAGGCTCGTCGCCGCGCTGCTCGCCGAGGCCCGCGCGATCGGCTACGAAGAGCTCAAGCTCGATACGCTGGACTGGATGAACGCCGCGCGTGCGCTGTACGAAGAGACCGGATTTCGGGCTTGCGCGCCCTACTACGTCAATCCGATTCCCGGCGTCGTCTACATGTCGCTGCGGCTGCGCGACGCCGACGGCGTGTGACCCCGCGTCCGATGGCGCATCGGGCCTTTCTCGACCGGGGTGAATCGGCTGCCCTCGAACAAGCGATCGTCGGACTCGAGGCGCAAACCGGCGTGCAGCTCGTCACCGCGGTCATCGGCAAGGCCGATAGCTACGTCGAGCTGCCGTGGAAAGCATTCGCACTCGGTACAGCGCTTGCCGGCCTCGTGCTCGTCGTCGCCGACACGCTGTCGCCGCGCTGGAGCGGTGCCGAGAATGCGCTGATCTTCGCGGTGGCGATCCTGGGTGCGGGTGCTGCCAGCGCGCTGCTTGCCGTCGCCGCACCGCCTTACGCGCGGCTGTTCCTGCGCTCGAGCCGCCGCGACCTGGAGGTTCGTCATTATGCGCAGGCGTTTTTCCTGCGCCGCGAATTGTTCGCCACCCGCGGGCGCACCGGCATTCTGCTGCTGGTGAGCCTGTTCGAGCGCAAGGTCGAAATTCTGGCCGACGTCGGTCTGCACGCGCGCTTCGATGCCGCCGACTGGCGGACGGTGATCGACGCGATGACGCCGCTGTTGCGCGAGCGCCGCTGCGTCGGCGCCCTTCAGCAGGGCGTCGCGCGCATTAAGGCGCTGCTGCTGGCCAAGGGGATGACCGCGACGCGCGGCGGCAACGAGCTCGCCGACCGGCCGATTCAGGAGACGGGGGCGCGATGAGGGCCGCACGATCGCTCGCGTGCCTCGCGCTTGCGCTTGCGGCGGGAGCCGCGTGCGCGGCCGACGTCCCGTATCTGACCGGACGCGTCGTCGACAACGCCGAGATCCTCGCGCCGGCGACGCGCGACAAGCTGACGGCCGCGCTGAAGGCGCACGAAGACGCCAGCACCGACCAGATCGCCGTGCTGACGGTGCCGACGATAGCCGGCGAGGCGATCGAGCAATACGCGACCCGCGTGTTCGATGCCTGGAAGCTCGGCCAGAAGGGCAAGGACAATGGCGTGCTGGTCGTCGTCGTGCCGAACGATCGCAAAATGCGCATCGAAGTCGGCTACGGGCTCGAAGGCACGCTGACCGATGTCGCGTCCAGCCGCATCATTCGCGACCGGATGACGCCCCGATTCAAGGAGGGCAATTACGACCGCGGCGTAAGCGACGGCGTCGACGCGATCATCGGTACGCTCGAGGGCCGCGCCGATACGGTGCCGGCAAGCGCTGCGACGACGAACTCGGCAAGCGCCAAGCCGCTGATGCAGATCGACGGCCCGGAGCTGTCCTGGCCGATGCGTATCCTGCTGGGCGCATTCATTTTCGGCATCATCGGGATCTTCACCGTCGTCGGCGTGATGACACCGGGCGTCGGCTGGTTCCTTTATGTTTTCCTGATTCCGTTCTGGGCGATGTTTCCGCTTATCATCGTCGGTGCGCGCGGCACGCTGTGGCTGCTTGGCACCTATGTCGTCGCCTATCCGATCGCGAAGCTCATCCTGTCGCGGCAGCCGTGGTACCTGAAAGCGGCCAGCGAATTGAAGACCAAGGGTCACGCCAGCATCGGCGGATTCGTGATGAGCTCGGGAAGCGGCTCGTCGGGCGGGTTCTCGTCCGGCGGCGGGGGCGGCTTCTCGGGCGGCGGCGGCAGTTCCGGCGGCGGCGGCAGCTCGGGCAGCTGGTAAGTCTCTTCATTCGGATTCGTCGCGCCGGTTGGCCCGTCCGCGGCGACGCAACGAGCCATTGCGCCCAGCAGGGAATATGCATCCTTGCCACCTCCGGATATCATTGGCGGCCCCCAAGTTTTCCTCCCCCGCCATGACCGACCCGCAATCCGTTGCACGCTATGCGCTGAACCAGCCCCCGGTTGTAGGTGAAGTGATCGACGGCGAGGTCATGGTCATCAATCTCGACACCGGCGTCTATTACAGCGTCACCGGCGCCGGCGCCGCCGTGTGGCCGATGCTGGTGGGTGGAGCGACCCGACTGGAAATCAGCGACCGGGTGGTGCGGCACTACCGCGCCAGCGCTACGTCGGTTGAGCGCGACCTCGGCATGTTTATCGCGCGACTGGCCGACGAGGCGATTCTGCGTCCGCGGCCGGACGACGTCGCGGCCGGGTCGTTCGACGCAGTCGAGGAATGGCCGGCGGTGACGTATCCCGGATTCGGCTTCGAGCGTTACGACGACATGCAGGCGCTGCTCGTCATCGACCCGGTGCACGAGGTCGGCGATTTCGGTTGGCCGTCGCGCAGCGCGGACGACAGCGAGAACGCATGAGCGCTGCGCCGGACGCGGCGCCGGAGCTGTCGCTGCTCGCCGCGACGCTCGACAAGGCGGTCGCGCGGCTGCCTGCCGCGCCGCGCCTGTATCGCGTGGCCGGCGACCTGGTTGCGATTCGCGCCGGCGATCGGGCCGCGGCGTTGCTCGAGGCGTTCACCCCGATGCGGGCGAGCGACAACGGCGACGCCGTCGCGCTCGAGGTCTTTATCTTCGATGCGGTGAGCGACCAGGTGCAACTTCCCGACACCGTCATAACGCATCGCCGGGTCGGGCAGACAGGCGGACTCGGCGCGTTCGCCGCGCCCGGAGCTCAGGCGTTTTTTCAACCCGACGCCGGCGTCCTTTCGTTGTTCGACGCATCGCGGCGGCGTGCTTACTGCTGGCTGCGCGATTCGACTGCGTTACCGTACTACGAATTCGCGGCCCCGTTGCGGCACCTGCTGCAGTGGTGGATGCTTTCGCGCGGCGGGGCGCTGCTGCATAGCGCCGCGGTCGGCACGCGCAACGGCGGCGTGCTGATCGCGGGTCCCAGCGGCAGCGGCAAATCCACGACAGCGCTGGCCTGCCAGGAAGCCGGGTTGGGATTTACCAGCGACGACTATGTACTCGTCTCCTTGAGCGGACCGCCGACCGTGCACATGGCCTATTCGACGGCGAAGGTCGTGCGCGAAAGTCTGGGCGCGCACGACGCCTACCGTCGCCACTTTCGCAATCTCGAACGCGGCGACGAGAAACCGATGATGTTCATGCATGAGGCTGCGCCGGAGCGGGTCCTGCGGTCCTTTTCGCTCCGGGCGATCGTGGTGCCGGTCATTGCACAGCGCAGCTCGACGCGGATTGTCGCGGCGAGCGCCGCCGAGGTCCTGCGCGCCCTCGCGCCAAGCTCGATCCTGCTGTTCCCACTGGCCGGTGCGACCGCGTTCCAGCGAATCGCGGCGCTGTGCCGGGCAGTGCCGTGCTTGCGCGCGGAGCTTTCCGGCGATCCGCACGACGTCGCCGCCGCATTTGCGCGCTTGCTTCGCCAGCGGGCGATCGCCGGGGTGGCGGCAGCCGCGTGATGCGTCTCAGCGTCGTCCTCCCGGTCTTCAACGGCGCCTCCTTTCTGGCCGCGGCGGTCGACAGCGTGCTCGCCCAGACCCGGAGCGCAGACGAGGTCATCGCCGTCGACGACGGATCGACCGACGACAGCCGCGCGATACTGGCGCGATACCCGGCTGTTCGCGTCGTAAGCCAGGCGAATGCGGGCTGCGCCGCGGCTCGCAATGCCGGTGCCGCACTCGCAAGCGGCGACGCGATTGCGTTCGTCGATCAGGATGACATCCAGTGCGTCGAGCGGTTCGCCCGCCAGATCGACGCGCTGCGGGCGGATTCGAGGTTGGGCTTCGTCGTCTGCTCGCAACAGAATTTCCTGAGCGAGACAATGGTGCGGCCGCCGCCGTGGTGTGATCCGCGCACGCTGGCGGGGCCGCAACACGGGTTTGGCGCCAACACTCTGTTGCTGCGGCGCGAAGTGTTTTCCAGGGTGGGGGTTTTCGACCCGGGAAAAGTGCCTATGGACGATTCCGACTGGCTGCTCCGTGCGCTCGATGGCGGCGAGCGCTATCTTCATCTCGACGCGGCCCTGGTGCGGCGACGCATTCACGATGCCAATCTCAGCGCCCGGCGTTACACGCCACTGGGCACGCACCTGATGGCGCGCACGCTGCATGAGTCCTTGCAACGGCGCCGCGGTCGCGGCGAGACGCGATGAACGCGATCGACGTCGTCATTCCGGCGTTCAATGCCGCGCGTTATCTGGATGAAGCGTTGGCGAGCGTACTTTCGCAGGACCATGCCGTGCATCGAATCATCGTCGTCGACGACGGGTCGACCGACGGCACGGCCGACGTCGCGGCGAGGTTCGGCGCTCCGGTCGAGATCGAGCGTCGCCACAACGGCGGGGCCGCCGCCGCGCGCAATACGGGTATCGCGCGCTCGGCCGCGGCCGTCGTCGCCTTCCTCGACGCCGACGACCGGTGGACCCCGCACAAGCTGTCGCTTCAGGCCGCCGCGCTGGGCACCGATCCCGCGATCGATTTCGTCCTGTGCCTGGTCCGCGCCTTCGCGAGCCCAGAACTGCCGGAAGCGGAGCGGGCCGCGCTGGAGGCGCAACAGCCGCGTCCGTTCGAGGGTTGGGTCGCAGGGTCGATGCTGATTCGCCGCGCGTCGTTCGATCGTGTCGGCCCGTTCGTCGAAGACCTTCGTGTCGGCGAGGTCGTCGATTGGTTCAGCCGGGCGCGCCGCGCCGGCCTGAATCATCTGATCGTTCCCGAGGTGCTGGTTGAACGGCGTTTGCATCGTCATAACACGACGCGTTTGCAAGCGGCCGATCGTCGCGGTTATCTGCTTGCGGCCAAACGGCATGTCGACCGGTTGCGCAAGGACCGCGAAAGCGAACGGTGATGATTGGCGGCGGCTGGCAGCCGACGCCAGCACAGGAAGATCTGCTCGAAGCCGCCGTCGGTACAGCAGCGCGGGCGCCCGCGGCATGGCGATCGTGGCGCGCGCGGTTGGGGCACCTCGGGCCGGACGCCATCGACGGCGGCAGCGCCCAGATCCTCCCGTTGCTCAAACCGCGCCTTGCGCTCCTTCCGCCCGATGACCCGCTGCTGCCAATGATCGGCGGCTGTTACCGGCGCTCGCTCTATCACGGCCGCATGCTGCGAGCGCGGGCGGCGACCTTGCTCGTGCTCCTTACCCATGCCGGCATAGCGACGATGGTGTCGAAGGGAGGCGTGCTCGGGACCGCCTATTACGGCGACCTCGGCCTGCGTCCGATGAACGACTTCGACGTGCTGGTCCCCCGCGCGCAGGCGCTCGACGCCGTTCGCGTATTGCTTGATGCCGGATGGGTCAGCACGCAGCCGTTGGCCGAAATGCTGCCGGACGCGTATCACAGCGCATGTTTCCAGTCACCGGACCGTCTCGACTTCGACCTGCACTGGCATCTGCTGCCGGAAGCATGCTTTGGCGACGCCGACGCGCCTGCCTGGGGGGCTGCGGAGCCCTATATGGTCGACGACGCAGCCACGCAGGCGCCGTGCGCAACGGATCTGCTGGTTATCGTCTGCGCGCACGCCGCGCATTGGGCGCCGGTATCGCCGGCGCGCTGGGTCGCCGACGCTCTGGTGATCCTGCGCCGCGCGCCGGAGCGCATCGACTGGACGAGAATCGCGATGTTGGCACAACGCTGGCACGTCGTCCCCCACCTGTCCGACACGCTTTCCTACCTCGCGCAGCGATGGGGTGCCGGAATCCCGCGCCCGCTGCTGAGCGAGCTCCAGCACGCGTCGGTCGGACGCATCGATCGCCGCACCTATGCGCTGCTCGGCCGCATGCCGGGCCGACTGACGTATCTCGGCCGGCCCTGGTTCCGCTATCGGTTGCGAACGCGAGATCGCTCCGGGCTGACCGCGCTCCCTGGCTTCACCGATTACCTGAAGATCACGCTGGGCGTCGCGAACGGGCGCGCCTTGATCGGGGAGATTTTTCGCCGGTACCGGCGCTGGCGCGCCGACCGCGCGCGCGGCGAGCGCTAGCCCGGCTAGCTTCGTGCCGATACCGCGAAGCGCCGCGCTCGCGCATCTCTGCGCCAAGGCAGCACCTCGCAACTGACGTCGCGATAGCCGGCATCGCCGACGAGCGCGACAATCTCGTCCTCCGCGTACCATGTTATTTCGCGCCTATGGTCCTCGCGGGCGAGGACGCCGGTACGATCACGTTGCTCGAAACGGCTGTGGACGATGCTGCGCCGGCCCGCCACGTCGATCACCGTCTCGGAGCGGCAGGCGATCTGCGACCCATCGGTCGGCGCCAGCATCGACAGCTCGACTACCGGCGCGCCAGGCGGGTGGGCTGCTTCCTCAGGCACGAACAGATCGAGCAGCAGCAGGCCCGGGTCGATCAGGTGGGCGCGGATCCGCAGCAGCGCATCGAGCGCCGCGACCCGGTGGGTAAGCGACTGAAATGCGCCGGCGGACATGAATGCGGCACCGTAGCGGAACGGCAAGTTGAGCGCCGTGATGCTCTGCCGGAACAATTGGGTAGTTCGCCCGGCCGATTCCAGCCGCGCGCTGCAACGCGCCAGCGCCGTTTCCGACGCGTCGGCACCGTGCACGTTGAATCCGGCTTCGAGCAGTGGGAGCAGCATGAGTCCGCTCCCGGTCATCGCGTCGAGCAGCGTGCCGGCGTCGCGCGGCAAGCGCGACGCGTACCACGCGATCTCGGCGCTGTGGGTGCGAAGCGATGCAGCCGTCTCGAATGCCGCGCGGAGCGCGCCGTCGCTCGACGTCGGCGCAGGCGGGACGGCGCGGCGGTGCAATTGTCGGCGCGGCTGCTGCTGTCGCAATCGTCTCAGGCTCCGCCCAAAGCAGCGTGTCCGGCATCGGCGATCGCGTCGATCCAGCGATGCGCGGCCGGCACCGCGCCGGTCCAGCGCAGAAAGCCGTGGATCATGCCGGTGCAGCGGATCAGGCGAACCGGGATGCCCGCGGCTTCGAGCCTCGCCGCGTAGTCGAGCGCGTCGTCGCGCAATACATCGAATTCGGCGACGGCGATCACCGCCGGCGGCAGCCCCGACAGATCGGCGGCCGCCAGCGGCGACAATCCGACGGCGCTTTTCGCCGCGCCGGCGCGATAAGCATCCCAGTACCAGGCCATCAGGCCTGCCGAAAGACTATAGCCGGTGGCGAACTCGCGATACGACGGCCGCGAGCAGGTCGCATCCAGCGCAGGGTAGAGCAACAGCAGCAGGTTCGGCTGAACGGCGCCATCGGAGCGCAGCCGCAAGGTCAGCGCCGCGGCGAGGCCACCGCCCGAGCTGTCGCCTGCGACGGCGAAGCGCATGCCATCGGCGCCGAGCGTCTTCGCTTCGGCGCGGGCCCAGCGCCAGGCGGCTTCCAAATCGTCCAGTGCCGCCGGATAGACGTACTCCGGCGCACAGCGGTAAGCGACGGCGACCAGCACGACGCGCAATCGATTGGCGAGGATGCGACACAGCCGGTCGTGGGAATCCAGCGAGCCGGTTACCCAGCCGCCGCCGTGCGCATAGACAAGAAGCGGCAGCAGCTCCGCCGCGGCGGGTCGGTAGATGCGCACCGGCACCGGGTCGTTTTCGCCGGGAGCAAACGCGTCGGTAATCGAGGCCACCGGCTCGGGCTCGCCGCCCAGCAGCACGGGCGCGGTCTCCGCGGCTGCACGCAGCTGCGCGATGTCGGGAGCTTCAGCGCCGGCCGGGACGTTGAAGACCGTGTCGAGCAGACGCTGGATATCGGGGTCGAGCATCGTCGCCATCGGTGACCAGTGCGAAGATAGTACCCGAATCGCTCCGTGCGGTTGATACGCAGTTGACAACGGTGCGCCCAACCCTTACCTTAAAGCCAGCGCCGATTTGATTCGGGGGTGACCCCGCAGCTTGCGGGCGCTATACAAATCCAGCTAAAGCGGCTTTCGCCCGAAACCCGCTCGGCGGCAAGCTGAACGGGTTTTTGTTTTTGGGCCGGCACAATGACGACAACCGACAAGACCGCGCTGCTGCAACGGCTGTTGCGCGAACGCATCCTCATCCTCGACGGCGCGATGGGCACGATGATCCAGGCTGAGAAGCTCGGCGAGGCCGACTTTCGCGGCGCGCCGGCGTGCGGACTCCGCGACCATACGCACGATCTGAAGGGCGACAATGACCTTCTGGTGCTGACCCAGCCGGCGGTGGTCGCCGCGATCCACAACGCCTTCCTCGAGGCGGGCGCCGACATCATCGAGACCAACACCTTCAACGCGACGCGCATCGCGCAATCCGATTACCGGCTGGAAACGAAAGTGCGCGACATCAATCTCGCGGCGGCGCGGATCGCGCGCGAGTGCGCCGACGCCTGGACGAGGAGGACGCCGGACAAGCCGAGATTCGTCGCCGGCGCCTTAGGTCCCACCAACCGGACGGCGACGATCTCGCCCGACGTCAACGATCCGGGGTTTCGCAACGTGAGCTTCGACGAGCTGGTCGCCGCGTACGGGGAAGCGATCGACGGCCTGGTCGACGGCGGCATCGACCTCTTGCTGGTCGAGACCGTTTTCGACACCCTCAATGCCAAGGCCGCGCTGTTCGCGATCGACCAGTCATTCGAGCGCATCGGGATACGCCTGCCGATCATCGTGTCGGGAACGATCACCGATGCATCGGGGCGAACGCTGTCCGGCCAGACGACCGAGGCATTCTGGAATTCGGTGCGGCACGCGCGTCCGCTCGCCGTCGGCCTCAACTGCGCGCTGGGCGCCGCGCTGATGCGTCCTTACATCGAGGAGCTCTCCCGCGTGGCCGACACGTTCATTTCGTGTTATCCGAACGCCGGCCTGCCCAATCCGATGAGCGATACCGGCTACGACGAAGCGCCGGAGACGACGGCGGCGCTCGTTGCCGATTTCGCGGCCAACGGCTTTGTCAACATCGTCGGCGGCTGCTGCGGCACCACGCCGGAGCACATCCGCGCGATCGCCGAAGCGGTGAAGAATCTGCCGCCGCGCATCGTTCCCGTCGAGAAAACCGCCGACGCGGCCGTGTGAAATCGACGCTCCCCGACGGCGGGGAGACGAACAAGAACAACAGGCACAACCCCATGCCCCGCGCGATGCGCCTGGCCGGCCTCGAGCCGCTGACGATCGGCGACGACGCGCTGTTCGTCAACGTCGGTGAGCGCACCAACGTCACCGGCTCGCGCGCGTTCGCCAAGCTCGTTCTCGCCGGCGACTATGCCGGCGCTGTCGAGGTAGCCCGCCAGCAAGTGCAAAACGGCGCGCAGATGATCGACGTCAACATGGACGAGGCGATGCTCGATTCCAAGGCGGCGATGGTCAGGTTCCTGAACCTCATCGCCGGCGAGCCCGATATCGCCCGCGTGCCGGTGATGATCGACTCGTCGAAGTGGACGGTGATCGAGGCAGGACTCAAATGCGTGCAGGGGAAGCCTGTCGTCAATTCGATTTCGATGAAGGAGGGCGAGGCCGAGTTCCTGCGCCAGGCGCGGCTGGTGCGGCGCTACGGCGCCGCGGCGATCGTCATGGCCTTCGACGAAAAAGGCCAGGCCGACACATTCGAGCGCAAGGTCGACATCTGCCGCCGGGCCTACGACCTGCTGACGCGGCAAGCCGATTTTCCGCCGGAGGACATCGTCTTCGACCCGAACATCTTCGCCATCGCGACCGGCATCGAGGAGCACAATAACTACGCGGTCGACTTCATCAATGCGACGCGCTGGATCAAGCAGCATCTGCCGCACGCCAAGGTATCGGGCGGCGTGTCCAACGTCAGCTTTTCGTTTCGCGGCAACGACCCGGTGCGCGAGGCGATCCACACGGTTTTCCTCTACCACGCGATCAAGGCGGGCATGACGATGGGCATCGTCAATGCCGGTCAGCTGGGCGTGTACGACGACATCGATCCGGAGCTTCGCGAACGCGTCGAGGACGTCGTGCTCAATCGCAAGCGCGCCGACGGCGAAAGCCCGACCGAGCGCCTGGTCACGTTCGCCGAGACGTACAAGACCGCCGGCAAGCATGTCGTCGCCGACCTGGCGTGGCGCGACACCGGCGTCGAGGCGCGGCTGTCGCATGCGCTGGTCAAGGGCATCACCACCTACATCGTCGCCGATACCGAGGAGGCGCGGCGCAAGATAGAGGCGCAGGGCGGCAAGCCGATCCAGGTGATCGAGGGGCCGCTGATGGCCGGCATGAACGTCGTCGGCGACCTGTTCGGCGCCGGCAAGATGTTCCTGCCGCAGGTGGTGAAAAGCGCGCGCGTGATGAAGCAGGCGGTCGGCCACCTGATCCCGTTCATCGAGGCGGAGAAGGCGAAGTCGGGCGACGCCGGCAAGCCGAAGGGAACGATCGTGATGGCGACGGTCAAGGGCGACGTGCACGACATCGGCAAGAACATTGTCGGCGTCGTCCTCCAGTGCAACAATTTCGACGTCATCGATCTGGGCGTCATGGTGCCGGCGCAGAAGATCCTCGACGTCGCGCGCGAGCGCAACGTCGATCTGGTCGGCCTGTCCGGGCTGATCACGCCTTCGCTCGAGGAAATGGCGCACGTGGCGCACGAGATGCAGCGGCTCGGCATGTCGCAGCCGCTGTTGATCGGCGGTGCGACGACCTCGCGCGTGCACACCGCGGTCAAGATCGCGCCGAACTACGGCGGGGTCACCGTCTACGTGCC
>DASYJB010000005.1:0-2389 GCA_035996965.1 Casimicrobiaceae bacterium
GTTCATCGGCGCCACCGGCGCCGGCAAGTCGACATCGATGGCGGCGCTGCTCGGCTACCGCAACGAAAACAGCTACGGCCACATCATCACGATCGAGGATCCGATCGAGTTCGTGCACGAGCACAGGAACTGCATCATCACCCAGCGCGAAGTCGGGGTCGACACCGACGGCTGGCAGATCGCGCTGAAGAATTCGCTGCGCCAGGCGCCCGATGTCATCCTCATCGGCGAAGTTCGCGACCGCGAGACAATGGACTACGCGATCGCCTTTGCCGAGACCGGGCACCTTTGCCTCGCCACGCTGCACGCCAACAGCACCAACCAGGCGCTGGACCGGATCATCAACTTCTTCCCCGAGGAGCGGCGCGCCCAGTTGCTGATGGACCTCTCGCTCAATATCCGCGCCTTTGTCGCGCAGCGGCTGATACCGCGCCGCGACGGCCGCGGCCGGGTGCCGGCGGTCGAGGTCATGCTGAATTCGCCGCTGATCTCCGATCTGGTGTTCAAGGGCGACGTCTCCGGCATCAAGGAGATCATGAAGAAGTCGCGCGAGCTCGGCATGCAGACCTTCGATCAGGCGCTGTTCGACCTCTACGAAGGCGGCCTCATCACCTACGAAGACGCGCTGCGCAACGCCGATTCGCTCAATGACCTCCGGCTGGAGATCAAGCTGCACGGCAAGGACGCCAAAAACCGCAACGTCATGGCGGGCATCGGCAATCTCGATATAGTGCAGTAGCCGCCTGAGCGCCGAGCAGGGGCCCCGCTTGCGGGGATGCGACCGCGAAGGCGGGCAGGCCGGCGACACGACGCTGTGCGCATTCACTCGGTCGCGAAAGGAGCCCGCGAGCGCGAAGGCCGGATCGGGCACTCCTGCCCGCCGCCTGCGCACCTCGTCCCCACACGGCCTACAATAGCGTCATGGCCGGCCTCGATCCACGCGCTGCGATCCCCACCGAGATCAAGCTCCACCAGTCGTCGCGGCTGCTGGAATTGACGTTCGCCGATGGCAGCAGCTATCGCCTGCCTTACGAGTTCCTGCGTGTCTATTCGCCGTCAGCCGACGTCCGCGGGCACGGCCCCGGCCAGGAGACACTTCAGGTCGGCAAGCGCCAAGTGACGATCACCGATGTCGAGGCGGTCGGGCACTACGCGATCCGGCCCAAATTCTCCGACGGCCACGACACCGGGATCTATTCGTGGGACTACCTGCACGAGCTCGGCGAGCGACAGGAACCGATGTGGCAGCAGTATCTCGAGCGCATGCGTGTAGCGGGCGCCAGCCGAGAGCCGGATGCGAACCCGGCGCCGCCACCCGCGGTAGCGCACTCCTGCGGTCACGGACACTGAAGCGATGAGCGAGCAGACGAACTTCGGCTACGAGCAGGTGACCCCCGAGGAAAAGACCCGGCGCGTCCGCGGCGTATTCGATTCGGTCGCGACCCGGTACGACTTGATGAACGACCTGATGTCGTTGGGCATGCATCGCGCCTGGAAGCGCTTTACGATCGCAGCTTCGGGTGTCCGCCCCGGCGCAAGGGTGCTCGATGTCGCCGGCGGCACCGCCGATCTCGCTCGCCTGTTCGCCGCGCGCGTCGGTCCGACGGGCAGCGTCGTGCTGACCGACATCAACGGCGCGATGCTCGTCGCGGGGCGCGACCGCATGTTGAACGAAGGCCGGCTTATGCCCGCGGTGCAATGCAATGCCGAGGCTCTGCCTTTCCATGCGGCGAGCTTCGACTGCGTCAGCATCGCCTTCGGGCTGCGTAACGTCACCCGCAAGGAGACGGCGCTCGCAGAGATGCGCCGCGTGCTGCGTCCCGGCGGCGTCGCGCTGGTCCTCGAGTTCAGCCGCGTCTGGGCGCCGCTCAAGCCCGCTTACGACTGGTACAGCTTCAACGTGCTGCCCCGCCTCGGCCAGGTCGTCGCGCACGATGCGGAGAGCTATCGCTATCTCGCCGAATCGATCCGCGTGCACCCGGATCAGAAGGAGCTCGGCGCGATGATGGAAAGCGCGGGGTTCGAACGCGTCGAATGGTTCAACCTGAGCGCGGGCGTCGTCGCCCTGCATCGCGGCTACGTTTTCTAGCGGATCCTCACGATGCACGGCGCCGCCGCCCTCGCCAATCGCGCGCTTGCGCGCGAGGATTGGGCGCGCGAGCGGCTCGCGGCGCACGCCGGCCGCAAGCTTCGCATCGTCGCTGGACCTGCTGCGCTGACTGTGGCCATCAACGCCGACGGAAGCTTTGCCGACAGCGAGGAGGCGCCCGACCTCACGCTGACCATTCCCGCACTGCGCTTGCCGGCGCTCATGGCTCGACCCGAGCGATGGAACGAGCTGGTCATCGCGGCGGGCGATGCGAGTCTCGCGTCGACGATCGGCGAGCTG
>DASYJB010000006.1:0-10544 GCA_035996965.1 Casimicrobiaceae bacterium
GTCTATGGCACGCTGCCGCTTCGCCAGGTGCCGGAGCCGGCGCCCTTGATGCTGATTGGTGCGGCGATGATTGCGCTATTCGGCATGCGGCGCATGGTTGCGATGCGCAAGGGCTGATCGCCCCGGATTTCGCGCAAGCTCGCCGGCGGTCGATCCGCCGGCGCTTCAGCCAACTCCTCCCCGGGCGCCAGCCGAATAGCCGAACGCCTCGCGGCTTGGCCGCTTCTTCGTTTCACTTTCCGTCCCACACGGTTACCGCTGCGCGCACCGGAGCCGCGAGACGGTACAAAGGCAGAAACGCAGCCGCGCCTTCCGGCCTGGCAATCCCGAGCAGGTGATTGGACGCATAACTGCTTTGCGGCTCGGGCTCGAGCGCCGCGATGACGACGTTGGCCAGAGGCTGGTCCAGCGGCACGTAAAAGTCTCCGCGATGAAACGAGACCGTTGCACTCTCGGTCCGGGTCTCGAGCTTCAGAATGTCGACGCTCCCCTCCTCGTCGTTGCGGCGGACATCGTCTTTCTTTGCCTCGCTCGCAGCGACAATGCGATAGCGCTCGACATTGCGATCGGCGTCTTCGTTCAAGCGCAGCACCGAAACGCCCAGGTCGCGCAACCGAGTCGCCGCCGTCGCTTCCGACGCCGGCAGCAGATAGCCAAACGGGCGCGGCCGCACGAGCCTGGCCTGGATTTCCAGTGCCGAGCGCCATTCGACGTCGACATCCTTGTCGGCACCCGTCTCCGGATCGATCATTCGAAGCACGTGACGACCGGGTGCCGCGACACCGGTCACGACCAGGTCGCCCTTGCCCGCGGCCGCAGCCACTTCCTGACGCACCCGTCTGCCGAGCGACAATAGCGCGTCGCGCTCGCGCGCAGCCGAAGCCAGCACCGAACGCATTGCGATCAGGTGTGTCTGGACTCGCCGCTTGAAATGCGCCCTGCCGATTCCTACGCCGCGCGTCTCGATCAAAAAGCTGACCGCATTCCGGAGGCCGGCGATGTTGCGCCCGGTATCGGGCACGACCCCTCCCATCGACACCTTGCGATCGTTGACGTCGTAAGCCGTCGTGTAATACCAGGACGTTCGCAATCCCGCGACTTCGAGGGCGCCGAGCAGCGGCTGACGAAACATGCGCTCCGATGCTTCGGTGATGGCGGCAGGAAGATTGGACACCGTCGCGTACTGGATCAGCGCATCGTAGGCCTGGAGCGCCTGAAATTTTTCGTACCAGCGCAGCTTGACGCCGAACTCATGACAATCGAGCACGACGTCCGGCCGGTATTCGACGAATACCTTCCCCAGCGCGCGTCCCTCGGGGGTGCCCTCGAGCAGGTGGTCCCGGTTGACGTCGCCGCCGTTTTTCAAACCGCGAACGAAATGGAAGGCCCCGTCGGGATTTGCGCGTGGCACGATCAGCACGTTGATCTGGTCGAGGATGCCTGCCCGCGTTGCATCCGCCAGTTCCACCGCTAGCGCAAGGGCGGCTTCACCGCCGGCCGGTTCGTTGCCGTGCTGCTGGCCGATAATCAGCACCGTCGGCTTGCCGGACTTGGCGAGATCGCCGCCGTCGCCCGGCGAGGGACGGGCAAAAACGAGCAGCGGAATCGCCCGAGCCTCCTGCGAGCTTCCGATGATGCGGACGGTTAGATCGGGCGAGCGGCGGGAGAGCTCGTCGACAAACGCCTGCAGTTCCTCCTGGCTGGTGAAGTCCGGCTTGCCCGGCTTGAATGCCGGCGTCGCTATACCCACGTCCGGGTCCGGATAGCGCGCGGCGACGCGAGGCGCTTCGACGTATTCCTTGGACGGATCGTAGAGCGCATCGCATTGCAGTGCATACGCGCACAGTCCCGCCGCGGCGGCGTGAAGCATCCACTTGCCGATTCCATCCATCGGGACTCCTGCGGCTCAGACAGACGGCGCGACTGCCGGCGTGCGGCCGCGCTCTCGCACCGAGTATCGCATCCGATGCGTGGAGGCGCCAACAACGCTTTCCTGTGCGGATGCGCGCCGACGAGTCCGCTACAATCGGCGGGAATTCTGCTCGCAGGGAGCGTCGCCATGTCCATTGCCAAACCGCTGAGCGGCGTCTTTCCAATCGCGCCGACGCCTTTCGCCGCCGACGGGGAGCTCGACCTCGACGGACAACGCCGTGTCCTCGATTGCATGATCGATCAGGGCGTCGACGGCATCTGCATTCTGGCCAACTATTCCGAACAGTTTCTGTTGTCGGACGATGAGCGCGATACGCTGCTCGATCTGTGTCTGACGCAGGTGCGCGGTCGCGTGCCGGTGATCGTGACCTGCAGTCACTTCAGCACACGCATCGCGGCAGCGCGCGCAAGGGCCGCCGTGTCGGCCGGCGCCGCAATGCTGATGCTGATGCCGCCGTACCATGGCACCGGCCTGCGCGCGGACGAGGCGGCCATGCTGCAGCATTTCGCCCGCGTCGCGGAAGCCGCGCCGCTGCCACTGATGATCCAGGACGCGCCGTTGAGCGGCGTCAACCTCTCGGTGCCGTTCCTGGTTCGTCTGGCGCGCGAGGTACCCACGGTGCGCTACTTCAAGATCGAGGTGCCCGGCGCCGCCGCCAAGCTGCGGAGCCTGATCGCGGCCGGCGCGGATGCGATCGAGGGACCGTTCGACGGCGAGGAATCGATCACCCTGATGGCGGACCTTGACGCCGGCGCGACTGGAACGATGCCCAGCGCGCTGCTGCCCGACCTGATCAAGCCGGTGCTCGCGCATCATCGCGCGGGCCGGCGCAACGAAGCGGCGGCGGCGTACGCGCACATTCTGCCGCTGATCAACTACGAGAACCGGCAGTGCGGGTTGCGGGCGGCCAAGGCGGTGATGGCGGCCGGCGGGGTGATTAAAAGCGACGCGGTGCGCCATCCGCTCGAGCCGTTGCATCCGGCCACCCGCACGGGCCTGCTCGAGCTCGCCGCCGAGGCGAATCCGCTGGCGCTGCGGTGGGGGAAATGAGGGGAAAATGACGTAGCCGCTAAAGCACGCCGTAGCGGTCGAAGACGTCCTTCAGCGTCATGCCTGCGGCCAGTTCGCGCCGCGTGTGGTCTTCACCGGCCACCTTGTCGAATGCGCCTGCCAGCACCTGCTGCTCGATCGCCCTGGGAATCGCGACGACACCGTCGGCGTCGCCGAACACCAGGTCGCCAGGCTCGATGCGCACACCGGCGCAGACGATCGGGACGTCGATCTGCGCGAGCTTGCCGCGGCCCTTGGAATCCAATGGCGCGATGCCGCCATGAAATACGGGGAAGCGCAGATCGCGGATTGCGCGGATGTCCCGCACCAGTCCGTCGGTGACGCAACCCGCCGCGCCTCGCGCCCGCGCCGCAGTCGACAGAAGCTCGCCCCATGGCGCAATCCTTCCCGACGCGCCGCAGGCGAACACCGGGACCTCGCCGCGCGCCAGACCGTCGATCAGGGCGATTTCCAGCTCGTACGGATTTTCGCCCTTCGCGACGTGGTAGACGTCGTTGTACACGCCGGTTCTGGCATAGCCGACGAGCACCAGCGAGTCGTCCAGCGGACGGATACGCGCGGCCATCGCCTGTTCGGTGTGTCCGAGCGCATCGAGCACATCGGACACCACCGAGACATAGAGCCGGCTGCGGATTTCGGCAAGAAATCGGTCATCGCTTCGCTCGAACATCATCGGTTTACTCCCGCCGAAGGCAATCGATGCGGACGCCGGGACGTCACGATGTGATGCCGGCCGTGGCATCCGGCGCACGAGCGCGCCGGCCGCGCGCGCGATGGAGCAGCATCAGCGCGATCGTAAGATTCAATAGGTTCCAGCCGACGCCGTTGACGAACGCGGCGTGATACGAACCGGTCAGGTCGAATATTTTACCCGACAGCCAGCCGCCGAGCGCCATCCCGAACAACGTGAACATCAGCACCATGCCGAACCGTGCGCCGGCTTCGGTCGCAGGAAAATGCTCGCGGATGATGATCGCATACGAAGGCACGATGCCACCCTGGAACAGGCCGAACAGTGCCGAGATCACGAACAACGATACGAGCCCGTCGAACGGCAGGAACAACAACAGCGCGACTCCCTGCAGCGCCGATCCGAGCAGCAAGGTGCGCAGCCCGCCGATCCGGTCGCAGATCACGCCAGACAACAGGCGGCTGACGATGCCGAAACCGAGCATGATCGCCAGCATCTGCGCACCGCGCGCGACGCCGTAGCCCAGATCGCCGCAGTAGGCGACGATATGCACCTGCGGCATCGACATCGCGACACAACAGGCGAGTCCGGCGATACATAGCAGCGCCTGAGCAGCGCCCGGAGTCATGCCGAACGGTCGCCCCGCCGATGCCGTGGCGCCGAGCGAGCTCGACGAAGCGCTTTCCTGACCGCGCCCAGCCGAAGCCCCAGCGAACGCATCGACGGCAGGTGGGCGGCGCCTGAACAGCAGGGCCAGCGCCGTCAGAGTCAGCCCGCAGAAGATCCCGATGCCGATATAGGTCGCGCGCCAGCCGTACATGGCGACGAAATGTTGCGCCACCGGCGGCCAGATCGCGCCCGCAGTGTAGTTGCCGCTGGCGCAGATCGCGACCGCGATGCCGCGGCGTCGGGTGAACCAGAGCGAAGTGTCGGTGATCAGCGGTGCGAACATCGCCGAGCTTCCGAACAGGCCGATCAGCACGCCGTGCACTAGAGCAAAGGGCCAGATGCTGGACGCCATGCCGGCGGCGACAAAGCCCAGGCCGAGGCTCACCGCGCCGATCAAGAGCGGCACCATGACGCCGAAACGATCGGCCAGCCGGCCCATGAAGAGCCCGCCGATGCCGAAGCCGATCGTCGTCAGTGTATAAGGCAGCGAGGCATCGGCCCGCGCGACGCCGAATTCCGCCTGCACCGCCGGCAATACGACCACGACGACGTACATGCTCGCGCCGCTGATGGTCATCACGACCAGGGCCACCGCGAGCCGCGCCCACGCGTAGGTCGAGCCGTCCTCGTGCGTGGCGGTGCCCTGGGTCGTGCCGGAGTCGTCGCTGCCTGGTTTCATCATTCGGTCGGGCGCGGCGACAAGATCGTCGCTGCGTCGATGCGCGGCTAAAGAATGGCCAGACGAAACTTATCACATGCTTTTCGGCGGGCCGCCGCTCCGACGCTCGGAACGGCGAATGTTGCAGTGAGACGGGGGACAGAGGCGCGGCCGAATGCCGGCGTGCCGTCGAAGGCGATTGCGGATCAGCCCCGCTTGTTGACTTCCTGGTATACGTCAAGCAGCGGTGGATGCAAGTGCTCGTAGTGAACGCGCAGCCTGACCAGTTCCTGCACGATCTCCGGAGTAAACCCCTTGCGAGTGCCGCGGCGATCGGTGAGCAGGTCATGGAGGTACGCGCGGCATGACTGCGGGTCCTGCCACATGCCGGCCATCATGTTGGCGATACGCGGATACTGACGCAAAAGGGCAAGCGGCTGGACGCTGTGCGGCAGCTTGGCGACCCATTTGAACGTTATCGGTAGCGGCTGGGCGCTCGGCGTCTGCCTGCGCCGCGCGATCGCCTGCTCGCCGGACTGGGCATTGGACGCGGGTTTCTGCAGGCTCGAGACGCCAAGTTTCGAGTCCGGCGCCTCCAAACCGGCATTGCGTACCGGTAAACCGTCGAGTTTTCGATAAACCATCAGGAGCATATGAGCAAAAAGCGCGCCGGGCGCAGCATTCGCAAACGACCACGAGTCTTGGTATTGCTGTCGGTTACAAGGATGTATCGGAAGGTTCTTTCACGCCATGGCACGTGCTGCGTACGATGATCGCTGGGGCGCTCACCGCAGCACCGTCGATCGAGTCACAGCGAAACCATGTCCAAAATCTATGTCATTCACGAAAACGACGCCTGGGTAGAGCCGTTGCGCACGGCGTTCACCGAGCTCCGCCTGCCGTTCGAGGAATGGTTTCTGAGCGAAGGCTTGTTGGACCTGGCGGCGGTGCCGCCGTCCGGCGTGTTCTACAACCGGATGAGTGCTTCGTCGCACACCCGCGGCCACCGCTATGCGGCCGAATACACGGCCGGCGTCCTGGCGTGGCTGGAATCGCATCGGCGGCGCGTCGTCAATGACGGTCGCGCACTGCAGCTCGAGGTAAGCAAGGTCGCGCAGTATGCGGCTCTCTCGCGGTACGGTATCCGCACGCCGCGCACCTTTGCGGCCGTCGGCCGCGCCCATCTGATCGCTGCGGCGCGACAGATCTCCGGCCCGTTCATCACCAAGCACAACCGCGCGGGCAAGGGCCTTGGTGTCCACCTTTTCCAGACGGCCGCCGCGCTCGAGGCTCATCTCGCCAGCCCCGCATTCGAGGATTCTGTCGACGGCATTACGCTGATCCAGGAATACATCCAGGCGCCCGAGCCTTACATCACGCGGGTCGAATTCGTCGGCGGGCGCTTCTTGTACGCGGTTCGCGTCGACACCTCCCTCGGCTTCGAGCTTTGCCCGGCCGACGTCTGCCAAGTCGGCGACGCATTCTGCCCGGTCGGCGACGCGAATGCCGGAGGGAGCGTGCCGGTCGCGGTCGCGCCGCGTTTCCGCATCATCGAGGACTTCCGTCATCCGATCGTCGCGCGTTACCGGAAATTCATCGCCGACCACGGCATCGGCATCGCCGGCATCGAGTTCATCACCGATCGCGCCGGCGAGATCTATACCTACGACGTCAATACGAACACCAATTACAACAGCGATGCCGAGGCGGCGGCCGGAATCTACGGCATGCGCGCCATCGCCGCGTACCTGGGTGGCGAGTTGCGACGGCAGCGCACCGACGGCGAGTCGAGCGCGCTGGTCGCCGCCTGAGCCGGCTTCAACGGCTGTCTCTCCGGGCTGCGCCGTCAACCCTCGAATGACCAGGGTTTGAGTACCCTCTGCTGGCGCTCGACCGCCGCGCGCGCCTTGAGAATCATTCGCTTCAGGTTGGCAGGATTCTTGAGATCCTGAACCAGGTTTCCTTCGAAGGTGTCGATAGTCTCGTTGTCGGCGTCGTAAACGCGAAACCCCAGCTGCCGATGATAATCCTGCAGCTCGGCGACGACATGGTACGGCGCAAATGCCTTGCGGATCTTGTCGAGGATTTCCTCGCTCGTCAGCAGCATGCTCATCAAACCTCCGAAATGGGCAGCGCGAGCCGTCGCCGAGTCAGAAGACGGCGACTAGGCCGGAGTGGCCCGGCTCGGGCGTCAGTGTAGCCTCGCCGCGGAAAAAACTCACTTCCGCCGCGACTTGGCACCGCGTGGCTGGCGTGCGACAAAAAACGCGTCGAACTGCGCTTCCCAGAGCCTGACGCCACCGGTTATGCCGGCCAGGTTGGACACGATCGTCACGTCGGGCGGCAATTCCAGCGTGATATGGACGGCGTTGCCGCCGCCCAGGTAGAGGCGATCGAAATTGAGCAGCGTCCGGACAAGCGTCATCACGCGGCTCACCCTGCGGTTCCATTTGGGCACGCCGAGTCTCTTCACTGCTTCCGCGCCGACGTATCGATCGTAGGTCTTGCTTTTCCACGCCGGATGCTGACCCAGCTCCAGATGCGGCATCAGCTGTCCGTCGCGATAGATCGCGCTCCCCATGCCGGTGCCGAAGGTCAACACGCATTCGAGTCCCGAGCCGGCGATCACCGCCAGACCCTGCATCTCGGCATCGTTCAGCACCCTCGCCGGCTTGCCCAGCTGCTTTTCGAGATTTGCGGCCAGCGGAAACGCGCGCCAAGCCTCGGTCCCGAGGTTCGGCGCCGTGATGACGCAGCCGCCTTTGACGACGCCGGGAAATCCGGCCGAGATGCGGTCGAATGCCGGCAGCGCGCCTGCAATGGCCCGTATCAACTCAAGTATCGCCGCAGGCGGCGCAGGGTGTGGCGTCGGCGCGTCGACCCGGTCGGCGATCGGCTTGCCGGCGCCATCGAGTACCGATGCCTTGATGCGCGTGCCGCCGATGTCGATCGCCAGCGTACAGGGAGGGCCCGTCCGGCCGCTGCTGCCGCGCCGGGGCTGTTCGGCGCCCGCTGCCAAAGGCTTGGCCATTCTGCGTCAGGCATCCGGCGCCGGCGCGCGCCAGCGCCCGAACGGCGCGATCAGCGCATCGGCTTGCGGCGGTCCCCAGCTTCCTGCCTCGTACTCGACGACCGGAACGGAATCGCCCAAGACCGGCTCGACGACGCACCATGCCGCCTCCACCGTATCCTGCCGCGCGAACAGCGCCGAATCGCCGCGCAAGGCATCGCCGATCAGCCGCTCGTAGGCGTCCATCGCATCGTCCGTCTCGTTGCAGCAGTAGAGCTCCAGGTCGCGGCCGACCAGCGCCGTGCCCGGGAGCTTCGAGCGCACGCCGATCGCGATCGCCACGCGCTTCGGCCCGAGACGAAACCGGACATAATTGGCGCCCGGCGGCAACGGCTCGTCGACGACGATTTGCGGCGGGCGCTTAAGCTCGACGATGACTTCGGTCGCCGTTACCGGCAGGCGCTTGCCGGCGCGAATCAGGAAGGGCACGCCGGCCCAGCGCCAGGAATCGACGTGCAGGCGCATCGCGGCGAAGGTCTCGACCTGCGAATTCGGCGCAACGCCCTTCTCGGCCCGGTAGCCGCGATACTGCCCACGCACGATGTCGCTCGCTGCCAGCGGGCGCACCGCGCGCAGAAGCTTGGCCTTTTCGTCGCGCTGCGCGTCGCCGCGCGGACTGTACGGCGGCTCCATCGCCAACAGCGCCGTCACCTGCAGCAGGTGATTCTGCACGACGTCGCGCAATGCGCCGACCGATTCGTAAAACTCGCCGCGGCCTTCGACGCCGAACCGCTCGGCCATCGTGATTTGCACGTTCGCCACGTAGTTGCGATTCCAGACCGGCTCGAGAAACGCGTTGGCAAAGCGGAAATAGTAGAGGTTCTGGATCGCCTCCTTGCCCAGGTAATGATCGATGCGAAAAATCATCTGCTCGCGAAATACCTGATGCAGCGTCCGATTCAGCGACCGCGCGGACTCGAGGTCGCGGCCGAACGGCTTTTCGATGACGACGCGCGCCTGCTCGGTGCCGCCCACACGACCGAGCGCGGCAACGACGACCGGGAATGCATCGGGAGGGATCGCCAGATAGTAGAGCGGGCGCACCGACGAGCCGAGCGCGCGACGCAGCTTGTCGTGGGTCGCGGCATCGCCGTAGTCGCCCCGGACGTAGTCGAGCAAGGGGGTGAGCTTCGCGAACGCCGCTTCGTTCAACATCCCCTGTTGCCGCAGGCTGTCGTGCACCAGCGCGCGCAGCGTCGAAGCGTCGCCAGGCGCCCGTGCGACGGCGATCACCGGGATATCCAGGTGGCCACGACCAGCCATCGCGAGGAGCGCCGGATAGATCTTCTTGCGCGCGAGATCGCCGGTGCCGCCGAACAGCACCAATGCGTCGGCGTGGGTTTCGGCGCTGGCGGCTTTTGCGGCGCCGAACGGTCCCGGCACCCCGCTGTCCAATTTAAGCATGGTCACCTGGTGAGACGGCGCACTCCTGGCGTTGGTTCCGGCGCAGAATCGTACGTCGGATTATCGACGAATCTCCGCCGGACAAGGAGGCAAGCATGAATGCCGCGCAACGTCTGCACGCGCTCGGACAGAGTCTCTGGCTCGACAACCTGTCGCGCGAAATCCTGGACGACGGAACGCTGGACAAGTACATCCGGGAGTTCGCACTGACCGGTCTCACGTCCAATCCGACGATCTTCGACAAGGCGATCCGCAAGACCAGCCGGTATGACCAGGCCATAGGAGAGGCCGCTCGCGGCGCGGTTTCCGATGAAGCGATCTTCTTCGGGCTGGCGCTGCAGGATCTGATCCGCGCCGCAGGCATGTTCCGGCCGGCGTTCGAGGCGAGCGGCGGCGCCGACGGCTGGGTATCGCTGGAGGTCTCGCCGCTGCTCGCCGACGACACCGCAGCGACAATAGCGCAGGCGAAAACGCTTCATTCCCGCGCCGCGTGTCCGAACCTGTTCATCAAGATCCCCGGCAATCGCGCCGGCATTCCCGCGATCGAAGAGTCGATTGCCGCCGGCATTCCGATCAACGTTACCCTGCTTTTCTCGACCGAGCAATGCCTCGCCGCGGCTGAAGCGTACCGCCGCGGCATCGAGCGCCGCCTCGCCGCCAGAATGAAGCCGGTGCGCTCGGTCGCTTCGCTGTTCGTCAGCCGCTGGGACAAGGCGGTCGCCGATGCGGTTCCGCCGAGCCTCCGCAATCGGCTCGGCATCGCGGTGGCGCAGCAAACCTACCGGGCCTGGCGCGAGATGTACACGGCGCCGGCATGGCGGCGCCTTGGCGACGCCGGCGTGCCGGAGCAGCGCCTGCTCTGGGCGAGCACCGGTATCAAGGACCCGGCTGCCTCCGATGTGCTCTACGTCGAAGCGCTCGTCGCGCCGGATACGATCATAACCATGCCCGATGAGACCCTGCTGGCGCTGGCCGATCATGGCAAGGTGAACACGGTGCTGCCCGAAGACGGTGGCGATTCGACGGCGGTGATCGCGCAATTCGGAGA
>DASYJB010000007.1:0-8500 GCA_035996965.1 Casimicrobiaceae bacterium
CGAAGCATGCGCTCAGTATAGGTTAAGCGCGAACGTCAGCGCACAGAACAGCGCCACACCCGCGGCGACGGCGACCCAGCTCCGTCGCGCCTGCCTGTGCCAGCCGACGAACTCGACCAGCAGCAGGCGCAAGCCTCCGGCGAGATGCGCGGCAAGCAGGAAGACGAGTGCCACTTCGGAGGCCTTGACCAGCGGTTGCTCGGTCCAGCGCAGGAAATCGTCGAGCGCCGCCTCGCCGGTGAGGGCCCGTCCCAGCACCCAGAAATGCACCGGAAGGAACAGCGCCAGCGCGAGCCCCGAGACGCGGTGGACCAGGAACGCCCAGTACGACGGGTGGTCTCGGTTGCGCCAGCCGGCCGTTCTCACAGCACGACGGCCACGACGGCGCGGAGTCCGATGACCAACAGCGCGATGCCGACGACAAGCCAGCAGGCATCGGCGTCGCGTCCACGCCAGTGCAGCCACTCCGATGCTATTGTGCGCAAGCCGATCGGCGCGTGGATCGCGACCGCCGCGACGAACACCGCGTAAAAAGCGCCCCACGCCCGGTTGCCGCGCGTGCGGCCGAGTATGTCGGCGGCGGTCAGGCCGCCGTTCACCGCGACGATCATCGTCACCAGATGGGCCAGCACGCACAACGCGAGCACCGCCGCGCTCGCCCGCTGCGCCAGCCACAATCGCGTCTCGCCGCGCACGCTCACAACTCGCCCTTGAGCACCGCGCGCGCCGTCATGCGCTTGAGCCCTGCGATCGACGCCGTCGGCGAAAGCTGCTTCGGACAGCGCTCGGTGCACGCCGCCTGCGTATGGCAGGCGTGACAACCGGCGTCGCCGGCGACCGCGGCCAGCCGCTCGACTCGCCCGCCGTCGCGCACGTCGTTTTGCAGCGTCCAGGCCCGGTTGAGCGCCGCCGGACCGAGATAGGCCGGATTCCACGCGACGACGTCGCAAGACGCGTAGCAGACACCGCAGCCGATGCACTCGATGGCCGCATCGACTTCGAGACGCGCCGGCGACTCGGGCGCGACGCGCGCGAAATCGTCGCGGCGCGACGCGGTCGGCGTGAACTGTCCGCCGGCCTTCGCCCATTTGTCGAAAAACTCGCGCATATCGACGACCAGGTCACGCACGACAGTCAGGTTGGCAAGCGGCGCGATTTGCAGGCGCTTGCCGCTGGCAACCTTGGCGACATGCGTGCGGCAGGTCCATCGCGCGCGACCGTTGACCGTCATCGCGCACGAGCCGCACATGCCGACGCGGCAGGCGAATCGGTAGGCGAGCGTCGGGTCGATCTTGCGCTGGATCCAGGTGACGACGTCGAGGACCGTCTGCGCCTCCTGGCGCGGCACCGCGTAAGTCTGGAACCGACCGCTGCCGTCGCTGCCGCCGCGCCAGACGTCGACCTCGAGCAGCTCAGGTTCTCGCATCGCCATGGTAGAGGCGCACGGTGTGGCGCGCATCGGCGAAAAAGAGCCACCGCTCGGCGAGAAGTCCGACGATCGCCAGCACGGCGACCGAGGCCGCTGCGGCCCAGTGGCGCGGCCCCGTGGCGAGCCAGATCAGCGGGATGCCGAAGCCGAGCGCCAGCGCCGCGCCGCGCACGGCTTGTGCGTGCTGCCGCGCGATGCGAAAGACGAATTCGTCGGTCAGAAATGTCCGTTGCGTGTGGCCGGCGTCGAAAAGCCGGGCCTGCGCAACGCTGACACCCGGCGGCCGAACGCCCTGCGGCACACCGATCGCCTGCTCGAGCGTCAGCGCCGATTTGCCGCCGCGATCGACGGCGCCATGGCGCCAGTAGCCGAGCTTGACGACAAGCGCCGCCACGCCAAGGACCGCCGCGAGCCACACCCAGCTGACCGGCTCGCCGCCGTAGCCGATGGCGAGCGCGACTGCGATCAGCGCGCCCGACCAGTGGCCGAGCAGCAGATACGCGGCCGGTGTCCATCCGGTCCTCCACTGCCGGATCGGCTTCAAGCTCGCGTAGATCATCGCCGTGCAGAACAGAAGTCCCCATGCGAGCAGAGAGACCACGATCGCGAGCAGCACGCGAGCCGTACCGGCGGTATTCAGGGACACTAGGAGCAGATAGGCGAAGGCCAGCGGAAAGAGCAGCGCCGCAAGCACCGCCTCGCGTGACAGCCACGAAGTCCGGAAGCGCGCAAACGCGCGCCACGCATTCGACGGCTTGGCCAGATGCAGCACCGAGGAGGCGAGACCTGCGGCGATGAGCAGCAGCGCGAGCACGATGCCGCGCGGCAACGCCGCCGGCGACAACAGCGGCACCGGGCAGAGATCGGCGAGCGCAAGCAGTGCGAGAAGCCCCAAGCCCGCGCCCGAGGCCACGGTGAAAAAGACGATCGACAGCGCAGGCTTCATCGCGGCGTGGCGCCCGGATGCCTCATCGCCGGATCACGGGGCTCGCGAGGCTCGCGAGTCCGCGCTCGAGCAGCGCGCGCGCATCATCGACTCCAGGCAAGGGTTTGGGCTCGCGCGGCGGCAGATAGCGATTGACCGGGGCGTAGCCAAGTTCCGGCAAGAGGCCGAAGCCACCACGCTCTGCGGTGACGCGCGAAACCTCGGATTTCGGATCGTCGAAGTCGCCGAACATCCGCGCGTGCGTCGGACAGGCGAGCACGCATGCCGGCTGGCGGTCCTCCGGCGGCAGCAGCACATCGTAGATTCGATCGACGCACAGCGTGCACTTTTTCATCGTGCCGGTCGCCTGGTCGAGCTCGCGGGCGCCGTACGGGCAGGCCCATGCGCACAGGTTGCAGCCCATGCATTTGTCCTGGTCGACCAGGACGATGCCGTCGGCGCGCTTGTATGAGGCGCCGGTCGGGCAGACGCTGACGCAATCGGCGTCTTCGCAATGCAGGCACGACATCGGGAAGTTGATCGTCTTGCTCGCCGGATAATCGCCGACCTCGTAGTGGCGCACCCGATTCAGCCACACGCCGGACGGCTCGGCGCCGAACGGTTGATAGTCGGACAAGGGCCCGCTGACCGATGACGCCCCATTCCATTCCTTGCACGCGGTGGCGCAGGCATGGCATCCGACGCAGGTATCCAGATCGATCAGCAATCCGAGTTTCATCGCTCGATCCGGAAAGTCGCGCTCATCAGGACCTCTTGGTAGTCCAACGCAGTATCGACGGGCGCACGCCGTCGTCCGCGGGAAGGCGCTTGGCCGGAGCCACCGTCGGCCACAAACCGGTTTCACCCGGTGCGCACTTGCGGATGCTGACCCGGAGATCGAACCATGCCGCCTGCCCGGTGACTGGGTCCGAGTTGGTCAGGCGGCGCTCGTCGCTCGCATGTTTCGGCAACAGCTCCGAAATCAGGTGGTTGAGCAGGAAGCCTGCCGTAGCTTCCGGCGCGTCGGGTGTGAGTCCGGCGGCTCCCGCCTGGCGGCCGATCGCATTCCACGTCCAGACAGTGTTCGCCTCGACCCCTTCCATCGTTTTGAGCTGGCAGCGGATTCGGGAGTGGCGCGAAGCCACCCACACCCAGTCGTAGTCGGCCAGACCGAGCTTCCGCGCGCTGCCGCGATTCATGTACAGATAGTTCTGCGCGATGATCTGCCGCAGCCACACGTTTTGCGAATCCCACGAGTGATACATCATCATCGGCCGCTGCGTGATCGCGTGGAATGGATACGCTTCGCGCGCCTTCCCTTGGGTTTCCAGCGGCTCGTACCAGAACGGCAGCGGATCGAAGTAGGTGGCCAGCCGCTCGCGGTCGGTCGGAGACGATGGTTGCGGACCGTTGTAGAGACCCTGGCCGGCGAGACGAAACTTCTGCAGCGGCTCCGAATACATCTGCAGGATCACCTGCACCGGTGGCGTTCCGAACAGCGCGTGCTTTTCGGCGAATTCGAGGTAGTCCTTATTCGCGAATCGGTAGTAGCGCATGTTCTCCGGCCACGGATAACTGAAGAACGACTGGTGCTCGATGTACTTTTCCCATTGCTTCGGGTTCGGTTCGCCGCGCAGATGCGACTCGCCGTCCTTGCCGCGCCAGCCGGCGAGAAAGCCGATTCCGGGAAGTTTCTCGTAATTGACGATGAAGTCGCGGTAGTCGGCGAACTTGCGCGAGCCGTCCTCGCGCGTAAACGCCGGAAACTTCAGCCGCGACGCGAGCTCGACCAGCACGTCCTGCCACGGCCTGACGTCGCGATCGGGCTTGAGAATCGGATGACGGATCGAATCGGCTGCCGCATCGGGCTCCGAGATCGGCCGGTCGAGAAGCGAGATCGCGTCGTAGCGTTCCAGATAGGTCGTGTCCGGCAGAACGAGATCGGCGAAATTGACGGTCTCGGACTGGAACGCGTCGACGACGACGATGAACGGTATCGCGTATTCGCCGTGCGCTGCCGTGCGCGCCAGCATCTCCCGCACGTCGCCGGTGTTCATCGACGAATTCCACGCCATGTTCGCCATGAACAGCAGCAGCGTATCGATCGGGTAGGGATCGTGGTTGGCGGCGTTGGTGATCACCATGTGCATCATGCCGTGCGCCGCGAGCGGCGATTCCCACGAGTACGCCCGATCGATGCGCAGGGGCTTGCCGTCCTTGTCGATGACCAGATCCTCGGGCCGCGTCGGATTGCCGTTGGGCATCCGCTTCAGCGGCGTGTCGGGCGCGAAGATCACCGTCGGATCGTTCTCCGGCAGCGTCCGCATCGGAATGCGCCGCGGATACGGCGCGCGGGCGCGGAAGTTGCCCGGTCCTTCGAGCGCGCCCAGCAGCATCTGCAACAGGTGCAAGGCGCGGCAGGTCTGGAAACCATTCGAGTGCGCCGAGATGCCGCGCATCGCGTGCATCGCAACCGGCCGGCCGATGACCTTGTCGTGCGTGCGCCCATGCATGTCGGTCCATCGTATCGGCAGCTCGACCGCCTCGTTGAACGCGATGTGCGCGATCTCGTGCGCGATACGGGTGATCGTCGCGGCCGCAACCCCGCACTCGGCCGCGACCTTCTCCGGCGCGTAGCGCTCGTCCAGATAGCGCTCACTGATCAGCGAGAACACCGTCTTGGCGCGGCGCCCGTCGGGCAGCTCGACGCTGGCAAGCAGCGCCGGCGCGATGTCGGGAAGATGGCCGTTGGTGAAAACCTGCGCGACATGGTCCCAGACCAGCGGATTGTCGTTTTCGTCGCGGGCGAACAGACCGTCTCCCGGCATGCCAGGCGTCTGTACGACCAGCCACGGCGCATTCGTATAGCGGATCAGGAACTCCCAATCGATCGCGCCGCGCTTGAGCAGCACATGGACCAGCGCGAGCGCGAGCAGCCCGTCGGTTCCCGGCCGGATCGGCAGCCACTCGTCCGCGATCGCCGAGTAACCGGTGCGCACCGGGTTGATCGACACGAATTTGGCGCCGCGTTTTTTCAGTTTGTCGAGCCCGATCTTCAGCGGGTTCGACGAATGGTCTTCGGCCACGCCCCAGAGCAGGAAGTACTTGGCATGGTCCCAGTCGGGTGCGCCGAACTCCCAGAACGAATAGCCGATCGTGTACAGGCCGGCGACCGCCATGTTGACCGAGCAGAACCCGCCGTGCGCCGCCCAGTTCGGCGTGCCGAATTGCTGTGCCCACATTCCGGACAAGGCCTGCATCTGGTCGCGCCCGGTGAAAAAAGCGAGCTTGGTCGGATCGCTGCCGCGAATGTCCTTGAGCCGCGCCGTCAGGATGTCGAGCGCCTCGTCCCATTCGATCTCGACGAAGTCGCCCGCGCCGCGCCTGGCGCCGGGCCGGCGCATCAGCGGCTTGGTGAGCTTCGCCGCCGAATACTGCTTCATGATGCCGGCCGAACCCTTGGCGCAGAGGACGCCCTTGTTGACCGGATGATTCGGATTGCCCTGGATGAAACGCACGCGATCGTTCTCGACGGTCACCTTGATGCCGCATCGGCACGCGCACATGTAGCAGGTGCTGAAATGCGTCTGCTGGCGGGAACGGTCGTCGAATGCGATCTGGCGGGTCATGAATGGTGAGTGTGTCGGCAACGCGGCGCATCAGCGCCGCTGGCGCCCCGAGCGAAGTATGACTGAAGATTTTGCACGGTGTCAGAAAAACGCGACCAGTGCACGCGCGAAGCCGAGCGCGGCAACGGCAGCGAGCACGTTCAGCACCTTGCGCCGGAACTGAGCTTCGGCAGAGCGCGCAAAAAAATGGCGGCCGATCGCGATCCCGATCAGCATCGGCACAAGAAGCCACGCCGCCCACAGGGTCGTGTCCCTGGTGACGAGACCCTGCAGCCCCGCCCAGACGAGTCCGTACCACGCGCTCAGGAAGAAAAGAATGATCAGGGTCGCGCGAAAGCGCGCGGCAGGCAGCGAGGTCGTGAACAGCATCGTCGCAGCGAACATGCCCCCGATCGACGACAGTCCCGAAAGGAATCCCGAACCCACGCCCGTACCGAGGCGCAAAGCAATCGTGTCGCGCCACTGCGGATGCCAGCCGCGCAGCATGATCAGCGCGGCGGCGAATATCACGACCGAGACGGCGGCGCGAAGCGGCGCCTCCGGCAAGACGGCAAGGCACCAAACGCCCAGCGGCACCGCGACGGCGTAGCCTGCGAGCAACGGACCGATCCAGTGCCAGGCCACGTCGCGCCAGACCGAGCGCAGCAGCGACAGGCTGGCCAGGATCTCCAGCATCATCGCCGCCGGGACGATCTGTTGCGGCGAGAGCGCAAGCGACATGCCGGCGACGATAAAGGCCGACAAGCCGAAGCCGGCGAAACCGCGTACGACGCCGGCGAACAGCGCGACGCTCGCGCCCCAGGCGACGTAACCGAGAGGGGCAGGCAGCGGTGGCGCGATCAACGCGGCGCCTTAGGTGGCGCCGGCCGCGGCCGAATCGTTTCCGTCAGCGCCGCACGGCGGCATCGATCAGCGCGCCGCCGTCGACTTGTACTTGTCCAGATGGCGCACCGGCATTGCCAGCGCATCGCGCCGGAACGGATCGCCCAGCTCGCGAGTCACCATCATTTCCAGGATCGTCGTCTTGCCTTCGCCTTGCGCGCGGGCCGCGGACCGCAAGGCCGGACCTACATCGGACAGCGTCTCGACGCGAACCCCTTCGGCGCCCATCGCCTTGGCCACGACGGCCCACGACGGCTGGCGGTCGAGATCCACACCGACGAATCGGTTCGCATCGAAGTCGACGTGATTCTTCTTTTCCGCGCCCCACTGGCCGTTATTGAAAACGACCGCGGTGACCGGAATGCCTTCGCGCACGCAGGTCTGGATCTCGCCAAAGCTCATTCCCCACGCGCCGTCGCCGACATAGGCGATCGCCGGCCGACCTGGCGCGGCGACCTTGGCGCCGATGATCGTCGGAAACGCGTAGCCGCAATTGCCGAAGCTCATCGCGGCGAACATGCTGCGCGGCGACTTGAAGCGCAGATACGAATTCGACACCGAGCAGATGTTGCCGATGTCGGTCGAGACCATCGCGTCGTCAGGCATCGCCTTTTCGAGCTCGCGCAGCATCTGCCGCGGATGCAGCGCCGACGAGCCTTTCGCGACCTCTAGCGACCAGCGATCCTTCTCGTGCGACCAATGCTCGAGCTCGGATTCCCAGGCCGAGCGCTCGGCCGCGATTTCCGCGCGCCGCTGCTCGCGGTTGCCCTGGGAGGCGAGCGCGCGCCCGGAAAGGCGGGCGGTCAGCGCTCTCGCCGCGGCTTTCGCATCGCCGCAGATGCCCACCGAGATCGGTTTGACCAGGCCCAGCATCCGCGGATCGGCGTCGATCTGGATGACCTTCGCCGCAGCCGGCCAGTAATCGAGCCCATGCTGCGGCAGCGTGCCGAACGGGCCCAGCCGCGTCCCCAGCGCCAGCACGACGTCGGCTTTGGCCAGCAGCTTCATCGCCGCCTTCGAGCCCTGGTAGCCGAGCGGGCCGCACCACAGCGGATGATCGGCGGGAAACGAATCGTTGTGCAGATAGCTGTTGGCCACCGGCGCCTGCAGGAGCTCGGCGAGCGCGATCGCTTCGGCCTGCGCATCGGCCATCACGACGCCGCCGCCGCAGACGAGCACCGGAAACTTCGCTTCGGCGAGTAGCGCCGCCGCATCGTCGAGACTCTGCTCGCCGCCGGCGCCGCGCTCGATCGACAGCGGACGCGGAATCTCGCATTCGATATCGCCGTAGAAATAGTCGCGCGGAATGTTGAGCTGGGTCGGCCCGAGCTCGAGCAGCGCGCGATCGAACGCGCGCGAGGTGAGCTCGGCCATGCGCGCCCGATTGTTCACATGCGCCTGGTATTTGGTGATCTTGGAGAAAATAGGCAGTTGCTCGGTTTCCTGGAAGCCGCCCAGGCCGAGCGTCATCGAGCCGGTCTCCGGCGTGACGACGACGACCGGCGAATGCGCCCAGTACGCGCCCGCGACCGCGGTCACGAAATTGGTGATGCCCGGGCCGTTCTGCGCGATGCATACGCCATGCCGTCCGGACACGCGCGAGTATCCGTCGGCCATGTGTCCGGCGCCCTGCTC
>DASYJB010000008.1:0-10073 GCA_035996965.1 Casimicrobiaceae bacterium
CCCGCCGGTCCAGCGAAGAAGCGCCTTTCGCCCTGGCAGACGTGGGGACTGATCCTGCTCACGCCGTACGTCCTAGTCTTTCTGGTTTTCGTTCTCTACCCGATCGGCTACGGACTATGGCTGGCGCGTCACCCGGACAGCTATGTCAGGCTGGTCGAGGATCCGATATTCACGCGGTCGGTCATCAACACGCTGGTGTTCCTGATCGTCGGCATCAACATCAAGATGGCGATCGCGCTGTTCCTGTCCGGATTTTTCATCCAGGCGCGAACGTGGATCAAATGGCTGTCGCTGTTGTTCATCCTGCCGTGGGCCGTGCCCTCGATTCCGACGATCCTGTCGATCCGATTCATGCTGAACCCCGAGTGGGGCATCATCAATCACCTGATCTTCCGCTTCACCGGCGCCGACGGTCCGAACTGGCTGAACGACCCGACGATTGCGCTGGCGATGGCGATCAGCGTGCACATCTGGAAATCGCTACCGTTCTGGACGCTGATCCTGATCGCCGGGCGACTCGCGATACCCGGCGAGCATTATGAAGCGGCCTCGGTCGACGGGGCATCGGCCTGGCAGAAGTTCCGGTTCATCACCTGGCCGTCGATGCGGACGCTGTACCTGACATCGACGATCCTGTCGATGATCTGGACGCTGGGCGATTTCAACAGCGTCTACCTGCTGACCGGCGGCGGCCCCGCCGACCTGACGCACGTGCTGGCGACGCTCGGCATCCGGTACCTCCGCCTCGACCAGGTCGACCTGGCGATGGCGGCGATCGTCTGCGCGTTGCCGCTGGTGCTCCCGCTGGTTTACTTCATGATGAAGCGCCTGTCGAAATGAAGCTCAAGGACGTCACCACCGAGGCGAAGCTGCTGCTGATCGGCATCCCGGTGCTGCTGTGGACGATGCTGCCGGTCTATCACATGTTCCTGTTCTCGATCTCGCCGAAGGAGTCCGCCTTCGCCGGCAAGCTGTGGCCCGATCATCCGACGCTGCACAATTTCGAGGTTGTCTTCCGGGAACAGCACTACTATCTGAACCATTTCTGGCTGCAGCTGTGGAACTCGCTGCTGATAGCGGTTACCGTCGGCGCGTTGACCTTGCTGGTCGCGACCGCCGCTGCGTTCGCCATCAGCCGGCTCAAGGTCAAGGGCGGGAGGCTGGTAATGAACCTCGCGTTGCTTACCTATTTCATCCCGGCGGCGTTTCTCGCGGTGCCCATGTACAAGACGATGGGCAACTACGGCATCCTCAACAACCAGTGGGCGCTGATCCTGGCGATGATTACGATCGCCTCGCCTTATTCGATCTGGGTGCTCAAGCAGGCCTCCGACAAGCTGCCCTACGAGCTCGACGAAGCGGCGAGGATCGACGGCGCGTCTCCGATGCAGCTGTTCCGGCTGGTGTACGTTCCGCTGATGATGCCTTCGCTGGTCGCCATCGGTACCTACGCGCTGCTGCTCGCGTGGAACGAATACCTGTACGCGTTCCTGCTGCTGTCCAACGATAAGCAGATCACCCTGGGCGTCGCCTTGGGCAACTTCCTGGCCGCCGACGATTCGCCGTGGGAGCTCTTGATGACCGTCGGCCTGATCTACGCGCTGCCGCCGGCTGCGATCTATTATGCGTTCAAGCGTTACATGGTCGGCGGCCTGACCGCCGGCGCAGTGAAGAGTTAGCGGCGAGGGAATCGCCGGGGCTTCAAGTTCGCCTGGAGACAACAGTCATGGCATCGGTATCGTTTCACGACATCGAAAAAAGCTTCGGATCGACCAAGGTCATCCACGGCATCGGCTTCGACATCAAGGATGGCGAGTTCATGGTCCTGGTCGGACCTTCCGGTTGCGGCAAGTCGACCCTGCTGCGCATGCTGGCGGGTCTCGAGGAAATCACCGCGGGGACGATCGCGATCGACAGCAAGGTGGTCAACGACGTCGAGTCGAAGGATCGCGACATCGCGATGGTGTTCCAGAGCTACGCGCTGTATCCGCACATGACGGTCGCGGCCAACATGGCGTTCAGCCTGAAGTTGCGCAAGGCCGATGCGAAGACGATAGAGGAGCGAGTCGCCCGGGCGGCGAAGATCCTGAACCTCGATCCTTATCTGCACCGCTATCCGCGCGAGCTGTCGGGCGGACAGCGGCAGCGGGTCGCGATGGGGCGCGCGATCGTGCGCGATCCGAAGGTGTTCCTGTTCGACGAGCCGCTGTCGAATCTCGATGCCAAGCTGCGCGTCGCGATGCGGGCCGAGATCAAGGCGCTGCACCAGCGGCTGAAGACGACGACCGTGTACGTGACGCACGACCAGGTCGAGGCGATGACGATGGCCGACCGGATCGTGGTGATGCACGACGGCCGCATAGAGCAGATAGGAACGCCGCTCGACCTGTACGACCGGCCGGACAACCTGTTCGTCGCGCAATTCATCGGCTCGCCGGCGATGAACATCGTCAACGGCAGGTTGCGGCGCGGCAGCGGCGCGGCGTTCGTCGAAGCCGATGGCGGGCTGCGCTGGCCGCTCGGTTCGACCGCGGGCGCCGATGGGCAGGCCGTCGCCTACGGCGTCCGCCCCGAGCATCTGTCGCTGGCCGAGGGCAACGGCGCCGACGCGGTGCCTGCCGAGATCACCGTCGTCGAGCCGACCGGCGCCGAAACCGAGCTTCTGGTGCAGGCGGGCGAGTCGCAGATCGTGCTGGTCACGCACGGACGGCCGCAAGTCAATCCGGGGGACAAGATCGGTTTGCGTGTCGATCCGGCGATGGTGCACGTATTCGACCAGGCATCCGGACAGCGGCTTTCCGCATAGGCTTTCGGCGTGGGGGCGAAAGTCCCCGCCCGTAACGCGTTTCCCACAACCGATCGGACAACCGACGAGCATGGCAAAAAAGTCTCGCAAGCCGGCGTCACCGCTTCGTTCCACCGCCTGGTTCGGCCGTCACGACCGCGACGCGCTCGTCCACCGCTCTTGGATGAAAAACCAGGGCATACCGCACGACCAGTTCGACGGCCGGCCGGTGATCGGCATCTGCAATACCTGGTCGCAGGCAACGCCGTGCAACGCCCATTTTCGCGAGCTGGCCGAGCACGTGCGCTCGGGCGTTCTCGACGCCGGCGGCTTTCCGATCGAATTTCCGGTGATGAGCCTCGGCGAAACCCTGATGCGGCCGACGACGATGCTGTTCCGCAACCAGGTCGCGATGGACGTCGAGGAATCGATCCGCGCCAATCCGTTCGACGGCGTCGTGCTGATGATGGGCTGCGACAAGACGACGCCGGCGCTGCTGATGGGTGCGGCGTCCTGCGACCTCCCGACGATAGGCATCTCCGGCGGACCGATGCTGAACGGCAAGTTTCGCGGCGAGGACATCGGCTCCGGGACGCACGTGTGGAAGTTCACCGAGATGCTCAAGACCGGTGCGATGAAGGAATCGGACATGGTCGAAGTCGAATCGTGCATGTCGCGCTCCGCCGGCCATTGCATGACCATGGGCACCGCCTCGACGATGGCCTCGATGGTCGAGGCGCTGGGCATCGGCTTGCCGACCAACGCGGCGATTCCGGCCGTCGACTCGCGGCGCAGGGTGCT
Organism: Casimicrobiaceae bacterium; assembly: GCA_035996965.1. Lineage (GTDB taxonomy): Bacteria > Pseudomonadota > Gammaproteobacteria > Burkholderiales > Casimicrobiaceae > PALSA-1003. The sequence continues at coordinate 3,587 of DASYJB010000008.1, forward strand.
CGCGCGCATGGCCGGCCGCCGCATCGTCGATATGGTCCGCGAGGATCTGCGCATGTCGAAGATCCTCACCAAGGACGCGTTCGAAAACGCGATCATGGTCAACGGTGCCATCGGCGGATCGACCAACGCCGTCGTCCACCTGCTGGCGGTCGCCGGACGCATCGGCGTCAAGCTGTCGCTCGACGACTGGGATCGGCTCGGGCACGACATGCCCTGCCTGGTCAACCTGATGCCGTCGGGCAAGTACCTGATGGAGGACTTCTACTATGCCGGCGGCCTGCCGGTCGTCATCAAGTCGATCGGCAAATTCCTGCACAAGAAGGCGCTGACCGCGAATGGCCGCACGATATGGGACAACGTCAAGGACGCGGTCAACTACAACGCAGCGGTGATCACGCCGCTGGCCAAGCCGTTCAAGCCGCAGGGGGGCATTGCGGTGCTGCGCGGCAACCTGGCGCCGGGCGGCGCGGTGCTGAAGCCTTCGGCGGCGAGCCCCAAACTGCTCAAGCACAAGGGCAGGGCGGTCGTGTTCGAAGGTATCGACGATCTGCACCGCCGCATCGACGATCCGAAGCTCGACGTGCGCGAATCCGACATTCTGGTGCTCAAGAACTGCGGCCCCAAAGGCTATCCGGGATTCCCCGAGGTCGGCAACTTCACGCTGCCGGCGAAACTGTTGAAAAAGGGTGTGACCGACATGGTCCGCATATCGGACGCGCGGATGTCGGGCACCGCGTACGGGACGGTCGTGCTGCACACCGCGCCCGAAGCGGCCGCCGGCGGGCCGCTCGCGCTGGTCCAGAACGGCGACACGATCGAGCTCGACGTCGCGAAGCGCCGAATTCACCTCGACGTTTCCGACGCCGAGCTTGCGCGCCGCAAGGCGAAATGGAAGGCGCCGCCGCCGCACGCCGATCGCGGGTGGGTCAAGCTCTACTGCGAGACCGTGCAGCAGGCCGACCAGGGCGTCGATCTCGAGTTCCTGGTCGGCAAGTCGGGCGCCAAGGTGGGACGGCCGAGCCACTAGCATCGGCCTAGCGCTGCGCCCGCATCGGGCCGGTATAGTTCACGCGCAGCGGCCGATTGCCCCTACAATGGGCGACAGACGCGGCGTCGGTGTCGCGCCGAACGCGGCTGCGGTCTACGAATTCGCCGTAACTCGATCCTACGGGAGGTTTACCCTTGGCAAAACCCAACTATCAGTACCAGAAACGGCAAAAAGAACTGGAAAAGAAGAAAAAGCAGGAAGAAAAGCGCAAGCGCAAACTGGAAAAAACGGAATCCGACGCCGCCGCCGAGGGCGTAACACCTCCGGTCGAAGGCGAGACGCCGTCAGCTTGACGCGTTTTGGCAGGCGGCGGCAGGGGCGATCGCCCGTTACGCGATGGCGATGAAGTGCGGACCCTGAAGGCTTATCGGGGCCAGATCGGCCAGATCGAAGCGCTGGCCGTGTGCGTGTAGATAATCGAGCAGCCGCTGCGACTCGACCCACCACGGAAACCTGGCCCGCCATTCGGGCCGGACGCGGAACCGCAGGCGCTCAATCAGCGCCGCATCCCACTTGAAATGGTGTATCTGGACCCAACCGCTGATCGTCTTCAGCGCATCGTCCGACGGCGGTAGGTGCTTGCCGCCGCGCAATGGCAGGCTGCCTCTGGCCAGAGTGATCTTGCGCGGGTCGGCCTTCGCCAGCGCACTGCTCACATTGCAGGCGCGCGGAAAAGTTTCCCAAATCGAGCGCCGCGGATCGAACGCCGGCAGGCTCCCATCGTCGGCGACGCGATCGATAAATATGCCGCGAATGAAATCGACGCCCGAGGCCGCGCACTGCGCAACGATGCGATCAAGCGGCTCCGGATAGATCTGAAATTCGTCGGAATCGCACCAGACGATCCAATCGGAGGGCCTCACATGCGCGTCCTGCAAGCGGCGATGGTGCTCGCCCATGCTCGGGCCATCCCAGACGTGCTCCCAGAAAAACGCTTCGCCGGCGTTCAACTGGCCGAGAGTCTGTGCGAATCGCGCACGATGCCGGCCTTTTTCCTCTTCCGTCAGCTTCGGGTCGATCTGCAGCGTCAGCAAAAAACGCTCGACTCCCTGAGTGCGGTAATGCGCGACAAATTGCGGCAGCCAATCGATGCGATAGGGCTCCAACGTGCATAGCAGGCAAATCATGCCGATCGCCTAGCCGGCCTGGCGTGCGGTAAGCGCCAGCTTGATGCCGAGGGCCACGAACACGGCACCGGCGATTCGATGCAGCGCGTGCATGCGCACCGGCAAGCCGCCCACGCGCCGGCCGATCCCGGCAGACGACCACGCGACGAACAGGTTCCACGCAAGCCCCGTCGTATTGAACACCGTGCCGAGCAGCAGGAATGCGGCCAGCCGGTGCGCTCCTTCCGGGTCGACGAACTGCGGCAGGAACGCCAGAAAGAACAGCGCGACCTTCGGATTCAGGATATTGGTCAGCGCGCCCTGCACGAAGATGCGCGGAAGCGATGTCGCCGGCAGCGTCGCGGCGGCAGTCTTCGGCGAACGAGGCCCGGTTCGCCATAGCACAACTCCCAAGTAGATCAGGTAGGCGGCGCCGGCCAGCTTGACCGCGGTGAATGCGACGGCCGATGTCGCCAGCAGCGCCGACAGGCCCAGTCCCGCGGCGACGATGTGCACGCAGCAGCCGGCGGCGATGCCCAGCGCCGCCACGGCGCCGGCTTTGCGTCCCGACGTCGTCGCGCGAGTGACGATATACAGCGTGTCGGCGCCGGGCGTCAGGTTGAGCAGGATGCCCGACGCGACGAAGAGTGCAAAGTCATGGACGCCTGGCATGCGGTCTCGAGTGCGCGAAAAGCGCAGGCGGGCGCGCTCTAGAACTTGCCGAACTTGTGGTAGGCGTCCACCGGGTCCATGCCGCCGATCAGCGCGCGGCGCATCTCGCTCTCGGTGGCAACGACGGCTTCGGTGCGCGCGACCGTTTCCTCGACCAGGCGGCCCGGCACGATGACGACGCCGTCGCGATCGCCGAGCATGTAGTCTCCGGTTGAAATCGTCACTTCGCCGATGACGATCGGCTCACCATAGCGATCCGACATCCAGCGCTCGACGATATCGGCCGGGGTCAGGAACGCGCAAAAGACCGGGAAGCCCTGTCCCAGCACGAGATCGGTGTCGCGCGAGCCGCCGTCGACGACGTAGCCGAGCACGCCGCGCGCCTGCAGCGTCTGCGCGGAAAGCTCGCCCATCAATGCGACCTCGTGATTGTTCGGCTGGCAGACGATGACGTGACCGGCAGGCGCGCGCGACAACAGCGTGCACCACGACAGCAGCGTCTCGTCGCGCGATCGGCTGCGGTCGATCCGGCCGGATACCGTCCACACGGGACCGGCGAGGCGCGTTCCCGGTGCGATCGCTTTGATCGCCGGCGGCAGCACGCAGCGCTCGTGTCCCATCATGCGCAGCACGTCGTGCACCGCACCCGTATAGCACCGTCCGAGCCTCTCGCTCAGCTCGTCGGGCCGCCCGGCCGCACGATGCGGGGCCAAGTCAGAACAGCGTCAGCTGGGCGCGCTGCGCGGCGCTGACCGGCGGCTTGAAGCGCGACGTGTCCATCGGCGCGCGCTCGCGGTTGAGATCGAGGCGGCGCGCGGCGATATCGAAGCGGCGGGCGATCAGCTCGGCGAATTGTCCCTGCCCGCGCATGCGCGAGCCGAACTCCGGATCGTTGTCGCGTCCGCCGCGAATCTGCTGCACGATGCTCATCACGTGCCCGGCGCGCAACGGGTAATGCTGCGCAAGCCAATCGCGAAACAGCGTCTTGACCTCGAACGGCAGCCGCAGCATCGTCCACCCGGCGTATTCGGCACCGTTCGCCGCCGCTGCTTCGAGAATCGCTTCCATGTCCTTGTCGGTCAGCTGCGGAATGATAGGCGCGGTCATCACGCCGACGGGAATGCGCGCGCCGGCGAGCGCCTTGATCGTGGCAAGCCTCCTTTGCGGCGTCGCGGCGCGCGGCTCGAGCTTGCGCGCCAGCTCGCGGTCGAGCGTCGTCACCGAGACGTAGACGCGCGCCAGATTCTTTGCGGCCATCGCTGCGAGGATATCGATGTCGCGCTCGACCAGCGCCGACTTGGTGACGATCGATACCGGGTGCTCGCACGCAGCGAGCACTTCGAGGATCTGCCGCGTGATCTTCCACTCGCGCTCGATCGGCTGGTACGGATCGGTGTTGGTTCCCATCGCGATCGCATCGCAGACGTAACCGGGCTTGGCGAGCTCCGCTTCGAGCATCTTCGCGGCATCGGGCTTGGCGAAAAGCTTGGTCTCGAAGTCGAGCCCCGGCGACAGATCGAGGTAGGCGTGCGTCGGGCGGGCGTAACAGTAGACGCAGCCGTGCTCGCATCCCTGATACGGATTGATCGACTGGGTGAACGGTATGTCGGGCGAATCGTTGCGCGCGATGATTGTGCGCGAACGCTGCAGGGTGACCGTCGTCTTCAGCGGCGGCGGGGCGTCCTCATCCTCGCCTTCCGGCGGCGCCCAGCCGTCGTCGACGGCTTCGCGCGTATCGCGTCGAAACCGGTTGCCGGGATTGAATGTCGCGCCGCGTCCCTTGATCGGCGCCGTCGGTTCTCCGCTCAACGTCGCCTCATCCGACCAGCTTCGCATCCAGGGTGATCGTCGCGTTGATCACGCGCGACAGCGGACAGTTGGCCTTGGCGCCGGCGGCGATCTCGGCGAATTTCGCGGCGTCGATCTTGGGCACGCGCGCCCGCGTCGTCAGGTGCACCGCGGTAATCGTCCAGGCCTCGCCGACTTTGTCCAGCGTCACCGCGGCCTCGCTGTCGATCGCCTCGGCGGTGAATCCGGCGTTGTTCAACGCAAACGAAAGCGCCATCGTGAAGCAGCCGACATGCGCCGCACCGAGCAACTCTTCCGGATTGGTCCCCTTGCCGTCGCCGAAGCGCGCGTTGAAACCGTACGGCGCATCTTTCAGAACGCCGGATTGCGTCGAGATCGTCCCTTGACCTTCCTTGACGGTGCCCTGCCAGCGGGCGGATGCCTTGCGTTGCATATTTTCCTCCGGAGAATTGCCTGGACGAGGTCTGCTTGTTCGAGCTGGTTTGCGTTTGCAGTGTATGCCGCTCGGCGCGATCGGCCAAGTAGCGTGCGCTCACCTGCTCGGTGATGCGCTACCATACGTCGGACCCGGTCCTACGTCGGCGCCGAAGCGATGACCAAGCCCAAGACCACCCATTTCGACACGCTGAGCTTGCATGCGGGATCGCGTCCCGATCCGGTGACCGGTGCGCGGGCGACGCCGATCTACCAGTCCGCTTCGTTCGTCTTTCCTGACACCGACCATGCGGCAGCGCTGTTCAACATGGAGCGCGCCGGCTACGTCTATTCGCGCATCGCCAATCCGACCTGCGCGGTGCTCGAGGAGCGCATTGCCGCGCTCGAAGGCGGTGTCGGCGCCATCGCGGTGGCGAGCGGCCAGGCGGCGCTGCATCTTGCCATCGTGACCCTGCTCGGCGCAGGCTCGCACATCGTCGCCTCGCGGGCGTTGTACGGCGGCTCGCACAATCTGCTCGACTACACGCTGCCGCGCTTCGGCATCGCGACGACGTTCGTTGATCCGCGCGACGCCGATGCCTGGCGCGCGGCGATCCGGCCCGAAACGCGGCTGCTGTTCGGCGAGACGCTCGGCAACCCCGGCCTCGAGGTGCTCGACGTGCCGCGCATCGCTGAGCTCGCGCACGATCACGGGTTGCCGCTGCTGGTCGATTCGACGTTCACGACGCCCTATCTGATGCGGCCGTTCGAACATGGCGCGGACCTGGTCTACCACTCGGCGACCAAGTTCCTGTCGGGTCATGGTGTCGTGATCGGCGGCCTGCTGGTCGACAGCGGCCAATTCGACTGGGACAGGCCGGGTGCGAGCGCCGGCAAATTCCCAACGCTGACCGAGCCTTACGCGGGCTTTCACGACATGGTGTTCACCGAGGAATCGACGACCGCCGCGTTCCTTCTTCGCGCGCGGCGCGAAGGCATTCGCGATTTCGGCGCTTGCATGGCGCCGATGACCGCGTTCCAGATACTGCAGGGGATCGAAACCTTGCCGTTGCGCATGCAGCGGCATGTCGACAATACGCGGCGGATTGTCGCGTTCCTGGCGGCGCATTCGCTGGTCGAATCGGTCGCGTACCCCGAACTGCCCGGCCATCCGGATCACGCGCTCGCGCAGCGGCTGCTGCCCCTCGGCTGCGGCGCGGTATTCAGCTTTGCGATTCGCGGCAGCCGCGAGACGGGACGAAAATTCATCGAGTCGCTGAAGCTGTTCTCGCATCTCGCCAACGTCGGCGACGCCAAGTCGCTGGTCATCCATCCGGCGAGCACGACCCACTTCCGGATGGCGGCCGCGGAGCTCAAGGCGTCCGGCATCACCGAAGGCACGATCCGGCTGTCGGTCGGACTCGAGCATCCGGACGAC
>DASYJB010000009.1:0-4243 GCA_035996965.1 Casimicrobiaceae bacterium
CCTGCCCAGCGCAGCCGGCTCAGCAGCACGGCGGAGTCCGCGGCCGCCGCAGGCAGTCAAGCCGACGCGGGTTCACGCTCCTCGTGGTATTCGTCGTCGACATTGATGTCCCAGATATTCTGCTTGTCGGTGCGACCGGAAGCAATGTTGTCGATCGCTGCCTTGGCGGTGAGCATCGAATGGTCCTGATTGTTGTAGCGATGCATGCCGTTGCGGCCGACCAGGAAAAGATTCTCGATCGTGTCGACATGCGCCCGGATGACGCCGAACTCCGCGTAGGCGCCGAAATACGCGGGATAGGCCCTGGGCACGCGCACCACGGTGGCCTTGACCACGTCGTTGCCGTCGATCAGATCGATCTGCTGCAGCTCGCGGACGGCGAGCGCCTCGAGCTTTGCGTCGGACAGCGACCAGAGCTCGTCGTCCCGGTTGCAGAAGTATTCGACGCCCAGCGCGATCAGCGCCGGATCGGCGACCATCGCGGGACTCCAGTTGTTGAAAATCTGAAGCCGGCCGGCGCGGACGTCGGGCTCCTGGATGTAGATCCAGTTGTCGGGCGGGAAAGCGGCCTCGCTGCCGGTGGCCGCCCAGCTGCGGCTTTTCATCCGGGTCAGCAGCAGACCCACGGTGACGAAATCGCGATAGGGCAGCTCGCTCGCCACGCGGCGCACTTCGGCCGGCGGCGCCGGATCGAGGCATGCGATCAAGTCCTGGACGGCCATGCTGGAAATGACGTAATCCGCCGGCAGACTGCCGAGCGCCCCGGTCATGACATCCCGTGCGTCGACCCCGGCCACCCGATTGCCGGCGAGTCGGATCCGCTCGATGCGCTGCGACAAGCGAATCTCGCCGCCACCGGCCCGGACCTGGCGCGCAACCTCCTCCCATAACTGGCCCGGACCGAGCTTCGGGTAGAGAAAGTGTTCGACGAGGCTGGTGCGCGTGCCGCGCGACGGGAGCGTCGATCGCGGCGACGCGCGCGACAGCGCATGTCGCGCCGCGGCAACCAGAGACAGTCCCTTGATGCGTTGCGCTCCCCATTCGGCGCTGATCCGGTCGCAGGAGACGCCCCAGACCTTTTCGGTGTACGACTTGAAGAAGGTCCGATACAGCTCGACACCGAAGCGGTTGACCAGGAAGTCCTCGAGGTGGCGCTCCGGATGGCGCGGAAAAAGCGTCGCCCAGGCGTAACTGGCCGCAGCCCTGGCGAAACGCCACGGGCCCAGGTTGGCGATCGTGCGGACGTTGAGCTTGACCGGATAGTCGAAGAATTTGCGCCGGAAATAGATTCGCGACAGGCGATGACGCACCAGCATCACCAGATCGCCGTGCGTCTCCGCACCGCCCGCGGCGGCGACCGGGACGGTGCGCTGCCGGTTGCGGTAGCCGACGCTGATCGACTCGCCCGCGGGGCGCGATTCACGGTCCAATGGCAGGATTTCCTGCCACCAGTTCATCACCCAATCGGACTTGGAAAAAAAGCGATGGCCGCCGAGGTCGATACGATAGCCGCCGCAGTCGATCGTGCGCGAGATGCCGCCGACAGCGTCGCCGGCCTCGATGACGATCGGGCGGATGTTCGTATGTCGGATGAGCTCCAACGCGGCGGTAAGTCCCGCCGGCCCGCCGCCGACAATAACAGCGGTCTGTTGCGTATCCCCCATGGCGTTCGCATTGTAGGCGATGCCGCGCCGTTCGCCGCGTGCGCGCTTCGGATGTGGCAATCGGTCGCCGCGGATGCTAGTGTCCGCTTGATGACTGAACGCATCGATGCAGCCGCGCCCGCCGCGCAAGCGCAGGCGTGGGTTGCCGGCGTCGGCTTGCTTGTCGCCGGCATCGCGGTATCCGTCCTGCTGGTCGCCATCGTCCATTCGGGCGGCAATTGGCGCGGCGGTCCGCCGGCGATCACCGTCGATGGCGGTGCGTTCGCGCTGGTCCGCGGCAGCGGCCACCGGGCCGGCCGAGAATTCGTGCTCGAGGCCACCGACAGCGAGCGGGTGGCTGTGCTTTCGGCTCGCGTCGCGCCCTTTGGCGCCGACGGTCATCCGCGCGTCGACTTCAATCTGCATTCGACCGACGCGCTGCCGGTCGAGCTCGTCTTCGTCTGGCGGACTGAAGAGCGGCCGAACCGGAACTTTTCCAAGCCGCTGACCTGGATCGGCACGCACATCGCACCGCTGGAGCTGGGTCCGGACGACGGATGGATCGGCTCGATCACCGGCGTCGCGCTGGCCGCCCGTGGTGCGCTGCCGCGGCCTCTGGTGCTGGAGTCGTTTTCGGTGCCATCGCTCTCGGTGGCCACGGTGATCGGCGACATCGCCCAGCAGTGGGCCGCGTTCATTCCGATCGTCGCTGCCTCGGTCACGCTGCCTTTCGACGACGAGCGCGGCCACTACGCGACGCTGCTCGCGACTGTCGCCGCTGGCGGTCTTTTTGCGGCGGCGCTCTACTGGCTGCTGACGCGCCGCGCCTTGCCGCGCGATCCGCGCGTTTACTGGGCGATCGTCGTCGCCGGCTGGCTGATTCTGGACACGCGCTTTCAGGTCAACCTCTGGCGGCAGCTGACGCGAACCGCCGCGACGTTTGCCGGCAAGACCGGCGAGGAGAAGCGGCTCGCGTCCGACGACCGCGAGTTGTACACGCTGATGAAGGAGGTGAGCACGGCCTTGCCAGCGCCACCGGTCCGCGTTCACTTCATCGCCGACGACCAGGCACTGCGCACGCGCGGATCGTATTTCCTGTATCCGCAGAATGTGTATCACAGCGACGCCAAGCGCGCGCGCAAGCCGGTGCCTGAGGAATTGCGCAGCGGCGACTATGTCCTGCTTTTCCTGACCAGCGACCTCGGCTATGACAGCGCGACGCAACTGCTGGTCTGGCGCGACGGCCGGCGCAAGCCGGCGGAACCGATTCTGTCGCGACCGCCGGGCCTCGTTCTGGTCCGCGTCCGATGACGCGCCGGGCACCCGGCGGGATCGCAGAGGAAACATGGGCGATCTGATCGGCGTCTTCGCGAGTGTCGCACTGCCGTGGCTCGCCGGCGGCTGCTGCGTGCTTGCGCTGCAACGCCGCGCGGAACAGCGCGACCTGGTCCTCGCCGCCGGCTACGGTTACCTGCTTGGGGCGCTGGCGACGTCGCTGGCGATGCGCGCACTCGACGCCGCCGGGGTGCGATGGACGCCGCCGCTGGTCGCGCTGCAACTGGCCGTGCTAGCCATCGTCGCCTGCAGTCTTGCCCGCCTGCGATCGCTGCCGTCGCCGCTCGAGCGCTGGCGTGCGTCGCGCGGCCGCGTCGCGGCTCTGTCGCCCCCGCACCGCTTGCTGTTTTTCGTCTGTTTCGCGCTGATCGTTGTCCGCCTGTTCGGCCTGGGCCTCGAGCTGGCGTGGCGTCCGCTGCTGCCTTGGGACGCCTGGGCGCAGTGGGCGACCAAGGCACGGGTCTGGTACGAATACGGAAGCATTGCCCCCTTCGTCGACCCGGCGAGGTGGCTCGAATCGGGGAGTGCAATGCAGTTCGTCGATTCGCATCCCGACTACCCGGCGACGGTTCCGCTGCTGCAGGTCTGGACGGCGCTTTGCCTGGGCCGCTGGGACGAGTCGCTGATGAACGTCCCCTGGCTTGCCATCCTGTCGGCGCTTGGACTCGCCTTCTACGCGCAGCTCAAGCGGATTGGAATCGGGACCGCGCAGGCGATGCTGCTCAGCTATCTGCTGCTGTCGATTCCATTCATCGACCTGCATGTCGCGGTCGCCGGATACGTCGATATCTTCGTCGCTGCGGCCTACGGCATGGCGGCGATGGCGCTCTGGCAGTGGGTTCGCACACGTGGCCGCGCCGATGCTCTGCTGGCCGTGCTTTGCGCGCTGGCCTGCATCGCGTTCAAGAAGGAGGGCATCGTATGGGCGCTGACGCTGCTGCCGCCGGTGCTCGTCGCGATCAATAGACGCGTCGGCTTGGGCGCGGTGGCCTTGCTTGCCGCTCTGATGCTGGCTTATCTGCTCTACGGCCCGGGCGAGCTCCACGTGCTCGGCTACACCCTTCGCACTGAATTCAGCAACGTGTGGCGCCCGCTGTTCGAGCACTTTTTCGAAATGGACAACTGGCATCTGCTCTGGTACCTGGTGCCGGTGGTGATCGCGTTGCGTTGGCGCGCGCTTTTTTCCGTCGCGGTGGCGCCGATGACCGTCACCATGCTCGGTGCGTTCGCGTTTGTGTTCGTCGTATTTTTCTATAGCAGCGCGG
>DASYJB010000010.1:0-1576 GCA_035996965.1 Casimicrobiaceae bacterium
CGCACGTCAATCGCGAGGGGCTCGCCCGCGGCATCGATCCGATCGCCTCGGGTCCGGACTTGCATACCCAGGTGATGAAGACCGAGGCGCTCAAGCAGGCGCTTGACGCCCACGGCTTCGATGCCGCGCTCGGCGGCGCGCGCCGCGACGAGGAGATGAGCCGGGCCAAGGAACGGATCTTCTCGTTCCGAACCGTCAATCACGCATGGGATCCGCGCAACCAGCGCCCGGAGCTGTGGAACCTGTTCAACACAGCGGTCGGCGAGCGCGAATCGGTCCGGGTGTTTCCCTTGTCCAATTGGACCGAGACCGACGTGTGGTCCTATATCGCGGTCGAGGACATTCCGGTGGTGCCGCTCTATTTCGCCAAGCCGCGGCCAGTCGTCCGCCGCTCCGGCGCCTTGATCGTGGTCGACGACAAGCGCCTGCCGCTGATGCCCGGCGAAACTCCGGAGATGATCCCGGTTCGCTTCCGCACGCTGGGCTGCTACCCGCTCACCGGCGCCATCGAGTCGCAGGCCGTCGACGTCGACGAAATTCTTGCCGAGATGCGCGCTTCCAGCAAGTCCGAGCGCCACGGCCGGCTGATAGACCACCACGAAGCCGCGTCGATGGAGCGCAAGAAGCGCGAGGGGTACTTCTGATGGAGACGGCCCTTGATGCGGCTGTCGGCCCCGCCGCGCTCGCGGGGATCAGCGAGAAAAACCTGCTCCGGCTGCTGACCTGCGGCTCGGTCGATGATGGCAAGTCGACGCTGATCGGCCGGCTGCTCCATGACTCCGGGGTTATTTTCGACGACCAGCTCGCGGCAGTCGCGCGCGACAGCGGCCGCTACGGCACGCTTGGCGCGGAGAGCGATCTTGCGCTTCTGGTCGACGGCCTCGAGGCCGAACGCGAACAGGGCATCACCATCGACGTCGCCTACCGCTATTTCGCCACGGCGCGGCGCGCCTTCATTGTCGCGGATACGCCGGGCCACGAACAATATACCCGCAACATGGCCACCGGTGCGTCGACCGCCGATCTCGCGGTGGTGCTGGTCGACGCGCGCAAAGGCGTGCTCGCCCAGACCCGCCGCCACAGCTACATCTGTTCGTTGCTGGGCATCCGCTCGATCGTGCTGGCGGTCAACAAGATCGATCTGGTCGCGTCGTCCGAGGAGGTATTCCGTCGCATCGTCGCGGAATATCTTGGCTTCATCGGACCGCTGAATTTCAGCCGCGTGGTGTTGATCCCGATCTCCGCGCGCTACGGCGACAATATTGCGGCGAGGTCGGAGCGGACGCCCTGGTATCACGGTCCGTCCCTGCTCGAGCATCTTGAAACCATCGAGGTCGCGCAGAACGCCGCACAGCTCCCGCTGCGCTTCCCGGTGCAGTGGGTGAACCGTCCGGATCCCGATTTTCGCGGCTACGCCGGCACGTTGGCATCGGGTCGGGTCGCGGTCGGCGATGACATTGTCGTGGCGTCCTCGGGCAAGACCAGCCGCGTCGAGCGCATTGTCACCTTCGACGGCGACCGCGTCAGCGCGACCGCCGGCGATGCGGTTACGCTCACGCTGGCGGACGAGATCGAT
>DASYJB010000011.1:0-61002 GCA_035996965.1 Casimicrobiaceae bacterium
GGCCCCGCATGAAATGCGGGGATGCGACCCCGGAAGCGGAAAAGGCGGCGAATCGGGGCGGCTGCCTAACGCGATCGATATGAGCCGCCGACCCCGAAGGCACTGCCCCGGCGAATCGAGAGGCGGAACCCTTCGATGGTCGGTCTGAGCCGGCGGCGCCGGACTCAGCCGTCCGTGGCCGCTAACGCACTGCGGTGACCGATTCCTTGACGATGCGCGGCGTCAGAAAAATCAGCAGCTCGGTCTTCTCGATGTTCTTGTTGGTCGTCTTGAACAGGTAGCCGAGATACGGCAGGTCGCCGAGGAACGGAATCTTGGTCACGTCGTTGTTGAGCGTTTCCTCGTAGATACCGGCGATGACCGCGGTATCGCCGTTGTTGACGGCGATCTGCGTTATGACGTTCTTGGTGTCGATCGACGGCACGAATCCGCCGCCCGCGACCGGAACGAACTGCCCGACTGAGTCCTTGCGGATCTCGACCGTCATGATGATGCGGTTGTCGGGCGTGATCTGCGGCGTTACGTCGAGGCGCAGCACCGCCTTCTTGAATTGAACGGTTGCCGGGCTGTTGCCGGTGCCGGGCGTCACGTACGGGATCTCGGTGCCCTGCTCGATGCTGGCCTTCTGGTTGTCGGCGGTCACGACGCGCGGGCTCGACACCACCTTGCCCCGGCTATCGGCTTCGAGCGCCGATAGCTCGAGGTTGATCAGGTTGCCGCTGCCCAGGTTGATCAAGGTGAGCGCGAGCTGGCCGGCCGGGCTGGTGACCGGGAGGTTCACGTTGAGCTGTGGCGAATCCGAATAGCCCGCGCTGGCGATGCCCGATGCAAGCTCGAACGGCGTCTGCGTGCGCGTTTCCCGCGTGGTCGTCGTTCCGCCGCTGGTGCTGACCACCGGCTGCGTGTTGAGACTGCCGCCGATGCCGCCCGCATAGCGCCGGTTCAACGTGAATCCGGTCTGCATGCCGAAGCGCACGCCGAGCTGTCGACCAAACTTGTCATCGGCGATGACAATGCGGCTCTCAATGACGACTTGGCGCACCGAAGCGTCGACCTGACGGATGATCCTTCGCACCTCTTCGAGACGCGCCGGAGTATCCGATACGAACAGGATGTTGCTGCGCGGGTCGAGGATCGCAACGCCGCGCTTCGAAATTATCGAGCCCTGACCGCCTGTGCCGCCGCCGGCACCGCCGGTGCGGTTGGACGAAATCAGATTTAGCAGATCCTGTGCCTTGATGTAGTTGAGCTGGAACGACTCCGTCACCAGGGGCTCGAGCTCGCTGATCTGCTGCTGGGCCTCAAGTTGCTGCTTCTCCTTGATGGCAAGCTCCTCGCGCGGCGCGATCAGAACGACGTTGCCGTTCTTGCGCATATCGAGGCCCTTGGTCTGCATGATGATATCGAGGGCCTGGTCCCACGGAATGTCCTTCAGCCGCAGCGTGAGGCTGCCGGTCACCGTGTCGCTGGTGATGATGTTGAGGCCGGTAAAGTCTGCGATCACCTGCAGCACGGCCCGCACTTCGACGTTCTGGAAGTTGAGCGAAAGCTTCTCGCCCTTGTAGCCCGCGCGCGTACCCTGTGTCAGTCGATTCGGGTCTTCCTGGATCGGCTTGACCTCGACGATGAAGCGGTTGTCGGTCTGGTACGCCGAGTGCTCCCACAGGCCCTTCGGTTCGATGACCATGCGCGTATTGCCGGCCTGCTCGAAGGTGTCGATCGTCATCACCGGCGTGGCAAAGTCGCCGACGTCGAGCCTGCGTTCGAGGTTGCGCGGCAGCGACGTCTTGACGAAGTCGACGATCAGCGTCTTGCCCTGCTGGCGGATGTCGATGCCGGTCGTCGTATCCGACAGGTCGACGATGATCCGTCCTTCGCCGTTTCGGCCGCGCCGGAAGTCGATGTCGCGCAAGGCGTGCGCCACCTCGCCGGGCCTCGCCTCGGCGAAGCGCGAGACCGTCGGCGTTTCTGCCGCCGCGGCGGCCGTCTCGCTCAGCGTGACGACAACCGTATTGCCTTCGATCTGGGTTTCGAACGATTGCGGCTTGTTCAGGTTGAAGACGACGCGGGTGCGATTGCCTGCCTGTACGACATTGACGCTGCGCAGCGCCGGATCACCGACCTCCTGCGCCGAGCGACCCATGCCGTTGCCGGTGTCGGGAAAATCGAGCGCGATCCGCGGCGGATTGTTGATCGCGAAGCCGGCCGGCGGATTGGGCAACGGCGCCTTCAGCGTGAACCGGACGATCGTGCGGCCCGAGCTGCCCTTGGAGACCGTCAGGTTCTCGATGCTATTCGCGGCCTGCGCCAGCGCATAGCCGATATTGAGCACGAGCAGCGAGGCAACGGCGGCAATGGCGGCCCCTTTGAGCCAATGCTCGCGTTTCGCTTCGGTGGATCGCGTCGATCTCATCTGCGTCGCTCCTGTCTTGTGTCCGCATCGGCGAGCTGGAGCGTACTGGTTCGTTCCGTCCAGTCGCCGGCACCGTCCTGCACCAGTTCTTTTAGTCGAATGTCGCCGTCCCCTATGTCGACGATGACGCCGAAGTTCTGACCCAAGTAGTTTCCGACCTTGACCTGATAAACGTCCCTGTCGGTCGTTCTGACCAGCGCGTACGTGCTCTTGCCACGCTGCAGCGTGCCGACCATCTGCAGCGATTCCAGCGGGTAGGATTCGAGCGGCTCCTTGCGCCGGTTCAGATCCGGCGCGAGCTTGCTGCCACCCTTGACGGGCTCGATCTTGCGCGGCTTGAACGGATCGGCGAGGTCGAACGCGTTGTAAGCGAACGGCTCGTAGGGCCGCACCTGCGGCAGCGGATCGAGCTTGCCCTTGACCCCTTTGCCCTGATCCTGCATCCAGGCGCGCAAGTCCTGATGGCTTTCGCCGCCGCACGCGGCGACGAGGATGGCGGCGACGCCACAAGCGGCCAATCGCGGCTTCATTTCTTGCCCTTGGCTTCCTTCGCCGATTTGCGCTGCTTGGCGATTTCGTCCTCGTCCAGGTAGCGGAAAGTCTTGGCGGTCGCATCCATCACCAGCGTGCCCTTGTCATTCACAATGCCAATGTCATTCAGCGTGACGATTCGAGGAAGCTGCGCCACATCGCTGGCGAATGCTCCCATATCATGATATGTGCCCGTCACCCGCACCGTGATCGGCAATTCGGCGTAGAACTCGGCGATCCTCTCGCGAGTCGCCGGACGGAACAGCTCGAATTGCAGCCCGCGGCCGAGTCCCGCCTGGTTGATGTCGGTCAGCAGCGCGTCCATTTCGCTCTTGTTGGGCAACTGCTTGAGCAGCGCGCCGAACGCCTGCTCGATCTCCTTGAGCTGCTGAACGTAGAGCTCGAGGTTGACCGCCTTGGCCTTCTTTTCGGAATACGAAACCCGGAGTTTGGCCTCCTCGTCCTGGGCGCGATCGAGCGCGTCGATCTGATCCTTCCAGTCGAAGAACGCACCGGCCAGCAGGATCAGGACGACCAGCACGCCCAGGACCGCGATCTTCGGCAACAGCGGCCAGTTTCCCGCCTCGCGGAAATTGAGGCGGCGGATGTCGTCGAGGGTCATGTTTGCGGCCCCTTCGCTTGCGGCGCAGTCGTCGTAGTCTTGGCCGCAGCGGGCGGAAGCTTGCCCACGGCAGTGCCGGGCGTTTCGGCCGGGCGCTTCATCTGCATGCTCAACGTGAACTCGTTGACCTTCTGCTTGTCGAGCGGCACCGACTTGATTTCGACCAGCTCGGGCGTCGCGAGCCACGGCGAGCTCTCGATGCTTCGCATCAGCGTCGAGACGCGGGCGTTCGACTGGGCGTAACCGGTCAGCGTCACCTTCGATCCCACCTGCTTGACCGACTTCAGGTAGAGCCCATCGGGGAGCTGCCGCACCAGCTGGTCGAGCAGGTGCACCGCCTCGGTCCGGTTCGACTGCAGCGTCTCGACGATCTGCTTGCGCGCCAGCAGCGCCTGGGTCTGCTCGCGCAGCTTGTCGATCTCCTTGATCTGCTCGTCGAGCTTGGCGATCTCGGTTTTCAGCAGCGTGTTACGCCCGTTCTGGTTTTCGATCTGGGCGGCAATGACGATATGAACCAGGCCGACGATCGCGACGCCGAGCACCGCGAGCCCGACGGCCAGCGAGATGAACTGGCGCTGACGCGCCTGGCGTTTCTGCTCGCGGTGGGGCAGAAGGTTGACGCGGATCATGGCTATTCGAACCCGCGCAGCGCGAGGCCGCAGGCGATCAGCAGCAGCGGCGCGTCCGCCGCGAGCTGGCGCGGCCGGATGCGATCGGACATCGTCATGCTGGCGAATGGGTTGCCGACGATCGTGGTGACGCCGGCGCGCTTGGCGACCAGCTCGTCGAGCCCGGACAGAAGCGCGCAGCCGCCGGTAAGGACGACCTGGTCGACCTGGCTGTATGAGGTCGAGGTGAAGAAGAACTGCAAGGCCCGGGTCACTTCCAGCGCCAGGGTCTCCATGAACGGCTGCAGCACATCGGCGTCATAATTCTCCGGCAGCCCGGCATTTTTCTTCGCCGATTCGGCCTCTTCCGGCGATAAGTTGAACGCGCGCTGGATGTCGTGGGTCAACTGGTTGCCGCCGAAGGCCTGGTCGCGGGAGAACAGGATTTGATTGTTGCGCAATACGTAGAAGTGCATCACATGGGCGCCGATGTCGACCAGCGCCACGTTCTGGTCGCGGGCGTTCGCCGGCAGCGACGGCGCGATCATGCGGAAGGCCTCTTCGGTCGCATACGACTCGACGTCCATCACCTGGGGCCGCAGCCCGGCGTTGTCGGCGATGGCGACCCGGTCGTCGACCTTTTCCTTGCGCGAAGCCGCGATCAGGACCTCGACGTCCTCGGCGTTGTTCGGCGCCGGGCCGAGGATCTGGAAATCGAGGTTGACTTCGTCCAGCGCGAACGGGATGTACTGGTTGGCCTCGGCCTCGACCTGCAGCTCCAGCTCCTCTTCGGTCTGGCCGGCCGGCACGATGATCTTCTTGGTGATGACCATCGCCGTCGGCAGCGCCATTGCGATATGCTTGTTGCGGCTGCCGAGGCGCTTGTGCGCGCGGCGGAGGGCCTCGCTGACCTGGTCGAGGTTGACGATATTGCCGTCGCTGATCAGATCCTTGACCAGAGGTTCGATCGTGTAGCGCTCGAGCCGATAGGCTCCCTTGCCGGTTTCGGAGAGTTCGACCAGTTTTACGGCCGACGAGCTGATGTCGACGCCGATCAGCGGCGGCGCCTTTGTTTGCAAAAATGCAAACGCGGAATCGAGTTTTTCCTTCAGCATGGGAACTTTAGGCGTGCTTCATATAAATTACATTAAACAGTAGCAGCAAATATAAACCATGTAAAACTGTTTTTTCAAGTTTATCTTGGCTCCTAACCCTGCATATAATCGCGGCTCCCGCCCGGCCGCCCGGTAACTTTAATTCACCCATGCTAAAGCGCTGGCTGGTCTATCTCGCGGCCGTATTGGCGGGCCTGGGGCTCGTCGGGGCCCTGCTCGTAGCCTTTGTCTTTGCACTGCTTTATCCCACTTTGCCGTCACTAGAGACGCTGACGGACTACCAGCCCAAGATACCCCTCAAAATAGTCTCGGCGGAAGGGGCTGTCCTAGGGGAGTTCGGCGAAGAGCGGCGGGCTATCGTCAAAATCAAGGAAGTCCCGGATGTCATGCGTCGGGCGATCCTCGCCGCCGAGGACGAGCGCTTCTATCAGCACGGCGGAGTCGACTACCTATCGGTCCTTCGAGCGGCGCTGGCCAATGTCAGTGGCGGTGCCCCGCAGGGCGCCGGCACGATAACGATGCAGGTCGCCCGGAATTTCTTCCTGACACGTGAGCGAACGCTCACTCGCAAGCTTCGCGAGGTCATGCTTGCCTATAAGATCGAGTCTAACCTGTCCAAGGACGAAATACTCGAGCTCTACATCAATCAGATCTTCCTCGGCCAGCGGGCGTACGGCTTCGCGGCGGCAGCCCAGATCTACTTCGGCAAGCCCCTCCAGGAGCTCAGCATCGCCGAGGCGGCGATGCTGGCCGGCCTGCCCAAGGCGCCGTCGGCCTACAACCCGGTCGCCAACCCCAAGCGGGCCCGCGGCCGCCAGCTGTACGTCCTGCGGCGCATGCACGAGCTCCATTACATCAGCGACGACCAGTTCGTCGTCGCCCAGAACACCCCGCTGGCCGTCCACCAAACGTTGCAGGAATACGACACTCATGCCCAGTTCGCGGCCGAAATGGCCCGCCAGATCGTCATCGACAGCTACGGCGAGGAGGGCTACACCCGGGGCCTGACCGTCTATACGACGCTGCGCAAGGACGACCAGGCCGCGGCTTACGCGGCTGTCCGGCGCGGCGTCGTCGATTACGACCGGCGGCACGGCTACCG
The DNA here is from genome assembly GCA_035996965.1 of Casimicrobiaceae bacterium. Lineage (GTDB taxonomy): Bacteria > Pseudomonadota > Gammaproteobacteria > Burkholderiales > Casimicrobiaceae > PALSA-1003. The sequence continues at coordinate 6,392 of DASYJB010000011.1, forward strand.
CGGCCCAGAGGCCTATATCAGCCTCCCCACTGACCCGTCCGAGCTCGAAGATGCGCTCGACACCGCCTTCCAGGATGTCAGCGACGCCGACAACCTCGAGGCGGCGATCGTGCTGGAGGCATCGCCCGCCTCGGTCAAAGTCGTGCGCAGCGATGGCGACATCCTGGTCATCAACGGCGAGGGCCTCAAGTTCGTCGCGCGCGCGCTTTCCGACAAAGCTCCGGCGGCCAGCCGGATCCGGCGCGGCGCGCTGATTCGTATCGCCAGCGACGACAAAGGCAACTGGCAGATCGCCGAGATGCCGCAGGTCGAGTCGGCGCTGGTCTCGGTCCGGCCCAGCGACGGGGCGATCCTGTCGCTGGTCGGCGGGTTCGACTTCGACCGCAACAAGTTCAATCACGTGACCCAGGCATACCGGCAGCCGGGGTCCAGCTTCAAGCCCTTCATCTACTCGGCCGCGCTGGAAAAAGGCTTCAGCCCGGCGACCGTCGTCAACGATGCACCCCTCTACTTCGACGCAGCGCAGACCGGAGGCGAGCCGTGGGAGCCGAAGAATTACGACGGCACTTTCGACGGGCCGATGCGGCTGCGCACCGCGCTGATGAAATCGAAGAATCTGGTCACGGTGCGCGTGATGCAGGCGATCGGCCCGCAGTACGCGCAGGACTACATCGCGCGCTTCGGCTTCGATCCGAAAATGCATCCGGCGTATCTGACGATGGCGCTGGGCGCCGGTGCCGCGACGCCGCTGCAGATGGTCGCAGCGTATGCGGTATTCGCCAACGGCGGCTATCGCGTGACTCCCTATCTGATCGACAGAGTCGTCGACGGACGCGGCAACGTGCTCTCGAAGGCGACGCCCGCCGTGGCAGGCGTCAATGCCGAGCCGGCGATCGATCCGCGCAACGCCTTCATCATGACGACGATGCTGCGCGACGTCGTCCGCGCCGGCACCGGGGCCCGCGCCAACCAGCTCGGCCGCAAGGACCTCGCCGGCAAGACGGGGACGACCAACGACAGCGTCGACGCGTGGTTCTGCGGCTTCAATGCATCGATGGTCGCGGTTGCCTGGATAGGGTTCGATCAGCCGCGTACGCTCGGCAACAATGAGACCGGCGCGGTTGCGGCATTGCCGATCTGGATGGCGTTCATGGCGAAGGCGCTAAAGGGCGTGCCCGAAACGCCGCTCAAGCAGCCGGAAGGCGTCGTCACTGCGCGCGTCAATGCGGATTCGGGCCTGCGCGAAAGCGACGACCGCAGCGGGATTTCCGAGTACTTTTTCTCGGAGTTCATGCCGCGCAAGCGCGACGATGCACTGGCGACCGACGGCGGCCGCGCGCCGCCCGAGGTGCGCAATCAGCTTTTCTAGGCCGGTGGCACCGCATATCGCATCGTCGCAGGCATCCCGCAACCGGGTGCGGATTGCACAGGCGGCGGCGCGGCTGATCGCCGAGCACGGACTGTCCGACTGGGCGGCTGCGAAGCGCAAGGCCTGCCGCGAGCTGGGCTTGAGCGATCGCGAAGCGCTGCCGGCCAACGAAGAGATCGAGCAGGCGTTGCGCGATTACAACAGCCTCTTCCACCCGCAGGCTCAGGCGGACTCGTTGCGCGCCCAGCGCCTGATCGCGCTGGAATGGATGGAGCGCCTGTCGCCGTGGCGGCCGCTGCTGGTCGGCGGCGTCGCCGCGGGCTGGGCGACCGCGCACAGCGATGTAAGGCTCGAGCTCGAGGCCGAGGATCCGAAAGCCGTGGAGCTCGGCTTGATCAACGCCGGCATCGAGTACACCGCCGCGGCGCCGGTGGGCGGGGCGACGCCGGGTGCGCGTCTGGACGCCGGGCGCGGGGCGGCCGCGGTGCGCCTCGACATCGTTTCGCCGCAACAGCGCCGCAACCGTCCGCGTCGCAACGACGAGGAACGGCTGTCGCTGTCCGACTTGAAGTCGCTGTTGGCGAACGCCGCAAGCGCAGTGGATCCGGCGTCCTAGGGTCTAATCACTCCTTGAGCCACGCCGCGGCAGTCAGCGCGTAGTAAGTCAGGATCGCGTCGGCGCCGGCGCGCTTGAACGCGATCAGTGCCTCCATCGCACAAGTGCGCTCATCGAGCCAGCCATTGGCTGCGGCCGCCTTCAGCATCGCGTACTCGCCGCTGACCTGGTAGACGGCGGTTGGCACGCCGAACGCATCCTTGACCCTCCGCACGATGTCCAGGTAGGGAAGGCCCGGCTTGATCATCACCATGTCGGCGCCCTCCTGCAGGTCCAGATAAACCTCCCATAGCGCTTCGTCGCCGTTGGCCGGGTCCATCTGATAAGTGTATTTGTTGCCGCTGCTCAAGGCGGACGCCGACCCGACGGCATCGCGAAACGGCCCGTAGAACCCCGACGCGTATTTGGCCGAATACGCGAGGATCCGCGTCCTGTCATGTCCGGCGCGATCGAGCGCGGCGCGCAGCGCGCCGATGCGCCCATCCATCATGTCCGACGGGGCCACGACGTCGGCGCCGGCCTCGGCATGGCACAACGCCTGCCGCGTCAGCGCCGCCACCGTCTCGTCGTTGGCGACATAGCCGGTGTCGTCGAGCAAGCCATCCTGACCATGACTCGTATAGGGGTCGAGCGCGACGTCGGTGATCACGCCCAACGCCGGAAATCGCGCCTTCAGCGCGCGCACGGTTTGCGGCAACAGTCCTTTCGGATCCCATGCGGCGGCCGCATCAAGCGACTTCTGTGCAGCCGGAATCACCGGAAATAACGCGATCGCCGGCACACCGAGGGCGACGCAGCGCTCGGCGTCGCCCAAAAGAAGGTCGATGCTCTTGCGCGAGATTCCCGGCAGCGAAAGCACGGGCTCCTCGCGCCGGCTGCCCTCGAGGACGAACGCCGGATAGATCAGGTCGTCGCTGGACAGTCGATGCTCGCGCATCAGACGGCGCGAAAAATCGTCGCGGCGCATTCTGCGCGGCCGGCGCTCGGGAAATTTTCCGGTAAAGTTCATCGACATAGCGAGCAGTCAGCCCTGGTTGCGCGAAGTCGCTGCGAGCGCATCGTAGCTCGCTCGCATCGTCGCGGGCAACAAGTCCGTTTTGTCGGTCCGCATGCGATCGAACAATCGTCGAGCGGGACGTGGAACTCTTTTGTTGGGAGGCCGGTCATATCCCGCAGACGATAGCATCGTCTCCCGCTTTCCTCCCTGAGCGGGTGCCCTTCGGTTGCGTAACCCTACCAGCCGAAGGGCGTTCTTCGGGCCCCGTCTCACTCCCCTTGATGTCGGGGCCTTTCTTTTTGTGCCGGCAGAATCGCGGCCTCCGCTGCAAACGGCGCCAGCCAGCTCCCTACCGCCTGCTCAGCATCGGCAAGACCGAGCTTTCGCGTCGCCGAAAATAGCTGCACGCTGATTCGATCCGCATGCGCCGCATAGTCCTGCGCCAATTCGCGCTGCACGCCGGCGAGAATGCGTCGCTGTTCGGCGACGGTGAACTTGTCGGCCTTGGTCAGCAGGATATGGGTCGGGCGCAGCGAGGGAAGGAACCAGTCGAGCATTTGCCGGTCGAGGTCGGTCATCGCCCGTCGCGCATCCATCACCAATACCAGCCCGGTGAGCGGCACGCGCTCGGCAAGATAGCGCGCGATAAAATGCTGCCAGTGTCGCCGAATCGCGGCGGGCACCTCGGCGTAGCCGTACCCGGGCAGATCGGCGAGCAAGGCGCCCGAGCGCAGACGAAAGAAGTTGATGTTCTGCGTGCGTCCCGGCGTCTTGCTGACGAACGCCAGCCGCATTCGCTGCGCCAGCGCGTTGATCGCCGAGGACTTGCCGGCGTTCGATCGCCCGGCGAATGCGACCTCGGGCGCGCCGTCGACAGGCAGCTGGTGCCAGTCCGCCGCGGTCGTCAGGAACTCCGCACCGTGGAATGGATGCTTCACCGCGCTCGCCCCGGCGGCGACGTTTGGGCCGGCCGCGACGGATTCGGTACAATGCGCGGTCGGCTTGCGTCGCATGCGTGCGCGAGCGACGCCCGATGCGCGGACTGGACCGCCGGGCCGCCGAATCGAGGGAGCGTCGAACAATGAAACGCGTGTTGTTGCTGACGGTGGTGGCCGCCGCGGTTGCGCTCGGCACCCCGGCAAGCGCCGAGGAGGCCGCCGGCAAGCCGGATCTCGCCAAAGCGCAGCAGATCGTCAACCAGGTTTGCTCGGCCTGCCATGGCGCCGATGGTAACAGCCCGAGCCCGGCGAATCCCAACCTCGCCGGACAGCAGGCCGACTACACCGCCCTGCAGCTCGCCCACTTCAAAACCGGGATCCGCAACAATGCGGTGATGGCCGGTATGTCCGCGACGCTGACACCCGAAGACATGCGATCGCTGGGTGCGTATTTCGCGCAGCAGAAACCGAAGGGCTTGGCGGCGAAAGACGCCGATCTCGCCGCCGCGGGTCAGAAGCTGTTTCGCGGCGGCGATTCCGCCGGCGGCGTGCCTGCGTGCGCCGCATGCCACGCACCGGACGGCGCAGGCATTCCTTCGCGCTATCCGCGCCTCGGCGGCCAGTATGCCGACTACACGCTGGCGCAGCTGCGCGCGTTCAAGGCGGGCGAGCGCGGCATGGACAAGGAAGGCAAGGACGTCAACGGAAGGATCATGGCGCAGATCGCCGCCAGGATGAACGAGCAGGCGATCGCGGCGGCGGCTCAGTACGCTGCCGGCTTGCACTGAGCGTGCAACGGCCGGACGATCAAAGGCGGCGATTGCGCCGCCTTTTTTACCGGCGCTGAGATGACTGCCTCGATCGCGGCGCTGTTCGTCTATCCGGTCAAGGGCTGCCGCGGCATCGCGCTGTCTTCGGCGCGGATTACCGAGCGCGGCCTCGCGCACGACCGCGAGTGGATGGTCGTCGACATCGCCGGACGCTTCGTTACCCAACGCACCGAGCCCCGGCTGGCATCGATCGCGACCGCGATCACCGCCACCTCGCTCATGCTGACCGTGCCCGGCGCCGAGCCGCTTCAAGTCCCGCTCGATCAATCCGGCACCGCCGGCGCGGTGACCGTGTGGCGCGACACCGTGCCGGGCATCGATCAGGGACCCGCGGCAGCCGCCTGGCTTTCGGCACGCCTGGCCGGTGCTTACCGGCTGGTTCGTTTCGATTCCGCGGCACGACGGTTCTGCAATCCAGAATACGCCGGCGATTCCGGCGCGCACACCGCGTTCGCCGATGGCTATCCGCTGCTGGTGCTGTCCGAAGCGTCGCTGGACGATCTGAACGCGCGACTCGCGACGCCGCTGCCGATCGATCGTTTTCGCCCGAATCTGCTGCTGTCCGGCGTCGATGCCTACGACGAGGATTACATCGACCAGATCGTCAGCGGCGACGTAACGCTGAAAATGGTCAAGCCCTGCACGCGCTGCCAGGTGACGACGATCGATCAGCGGACGCTCGAGCGTGGCGTCGAACCGCTGCGCACGCTGGCCGGGTATCGCCACAATGCGCTGCTGGACGGTGTCGCATTCGGGATGAATGCGATCGTCACCGCCGGCGCCGGCGCAACGCTGACGCGCGCCGCGCCGGTCGCGCATTCGTATCGGTTCTAGTTCCCGGTTTCGACGCCGCGGCCGAATGCGGATGCGCCGAGGTGCCTAGACCGCCGTAGCCTTGCACGCAGCCAGCATTTCGCGCCAATCCGGCAGCGCGATCCCGAAGGCGTCTTCGAATTTATCCGTGGCAAGCACTGCCGATGCCGGTCGGCGGGCGGGCGTCGGATATTCCGCCGTCGTGATCGGCACGACGCGCGGACGATCGGCGCCATCGAAAATCGCGCGCGCAAAATCGAACCAGCTCGCGCGTCCGCGCCCGCTCAGGTGATAGATGCCGCTCTTTTTCGCCAGCGCCGGCGCGCCGCGGCTCACCAGGCTGGCCGTTGCTTCGGCCAGCGCGCGGCTCCAGTTGGGCACGCCGAACTGGTCGGCGACGACGCGCACTTCGTCCCGCGAGGCGGCGAGCCGGTGCATCGTCAGCAGAAAATTCTGGCCGTGCAATCCGTAGATCCAGCTGGTGCGCAGGATTAGATGCCCGCCTCCGGCAGCCGTTATCGCGAGCTCGCCGGCGAGCTTGCTGCTGCCATAGACATTCAGCGGGTGGGCCTGGTCTTCCTCGCGGTAAGGCTCTCTCGAATTGCCATCGAACACGTAATCGGTCGAATAATGGATCAGCAACGCGTCCAGGCGCTTCGCTTCCTCGGCCAGCACCGCCGGCGCGCGGGCATTGATCGCGTCGGCCAGCGCGGGCTCGCTTTCGGCGCGGTCGACGGCGGTATAGCCCGCCGCGTTGACGATGATCTGCGGTCTGACCCGGCGCACCGCCGCCGCAACAGCGTCGGCGTCGGCCAGGTCCAGTGCGGCGCGGTCGAGCGCCTCCACCTCGCCGTGTGCCGTCAGCAGTCGGGCCAGCTCGAAACCGAGTTGCCCCGCCGCCCCGGTGAGCAGAATCACCGGGCGCTTCACGGATAAGCGTCGGCCTGCGCCAGCGTGCGTCCGGCGGCGTCCTTGGCTGCGACCAGCGGCGCGCCCGACAGCGGCCACCGGATGCCCAGCGCCGGATCGCTCCACAGGAGACTGCGCTCGTATTGCGGATACCAGTAGTCGGTCGTCTTGTAGAGGAATTCCACGGCATCGGAGACGACCAGGAAGCCATGCGCGAACCCCGGCGGAATCCACAGCATGCACCGGTTCTCCGCCGACAGCAGCGCCGACGACCAGCGGCCGAACCGCGGCGAGCTGCGGCGAAGATCGACCGCGACGTCGAACACTTCGCCCTCGGTCACGCGCACCAGCTTGCCCTGGGCGTGCTCGATCTGGTAGTGCAGGCCGCGGAGCACGCTCCGCGCGGAGCGCGAATGATTGTCCTGCACGAACTCGGCGTCGAGCCCTGCCTCGGCGAGCGCGCGGCGGTTGTAGCTCTCGAAGAAAAAGCCCCGCTCGTCGCCGTACACTTTCGGCTCGAGCAACAGCACCTCCGGCAACTCGGTCGGCGTGACCTTCATTGCTGCTGCTTCATCGTATCGCGGGCCCGTGCAACAGGCTGAGCAGATACTGCCCGTAGCCGTTATTGGCCATCGCCTGTCCGAGCTTTTCCAGCGCCGCGGCGTCGATGTAACCCTGGCGATAGGCGATCTCTTCCGGACAGGCGATCTTGAGTCCCTGCCGGCGCTCGATGGTCGCAATGTATTGCGCCGCTTCGAGCAGCGATTCGTGTGTCCCGGTGTCGAGCCAGGCCATGCCGCGGCCCATGACTTCGACTGCGAGCTCGCCCAGGCGAAGATAGGCCTGGTTGACATCGGTGATCTCGAACTCGCCGCGTGCCGAGGGTTTGAGATCTGCTGCGATGTCGAGCACCCGGTTGTCGTAGAAATAAAGGCCGGTGACCGCATAGCGCGACTTCGGCCGCTCGGGCTTTTCGGCGAGGCTCAGCACGCGACCCTCGGCGTCGAATTCCGCGACGCCGTAACGCTCGGGATCTGCCACAGGATAGGCGAACACTGTCGCCCCGGTCGCGCGCGCGGTGGCGCGCGCGAGCATCGGCTGCAGATCGTGACCGTAGAAGATGTTGTCGCCCAGCACCAGCGCCGACCTCGCGCCGCCGACAAAGTCGCGGCCGATGACAAACGCCTGCGCCAGCCCGTTCGGCGCTTGCTGAACCGCGTACCGCAAGTCGATTCCCCAGCGCTGCCCGTCGCCGAGCAGCTGCGCGAAACGCGGCGTGTCCTCCGGCGTCGAGATCAGGAGGATGTCGCGAATCCCGGCGAGCATCAGCGTCGACAGCGGGTAGTAGATCATCGGCTTGTCGTACACCGGCAGCAGCTGCTTGGACAGCACCTGCGTCGCCGGATAGAGCCGGCTTCCCGAGCCGCCGGCCAGAATGATGCCCTTGCGGACCGTCATGCCGGCTCACCAGTGTAGTTGAGCGAGATCCACTTGTGGTATTCGCCGCTGCTCACCGCGTGCAGCCATGCCGCATGGTCGAGGTACCAGCGCACGGTGCGGGCGAGTCCCGATTCGAATGTTTCGCGCGGCGTCCAGCCGAGCTCGCTTCGGATTTTTGACGAATCGATCGCGTAGCGGCGGTCATGCCCGGGGCGATCGCGGACGAAGCTGATCTGCGCCGCGTAGTCGCGCCCCGGCCGCTGTTCGGCGAGTATCCGGCAAAGCGTGTGCACGACCTCGATATTGGTCCTTTCAGCATTGCCGCCGATGTTGTACGTAGCACCCGGCAGACCGTGCGCGAGCACCCCGCGTACCGCCGCGCAATGATCGCCGACGTACAGCCAGTCGCGGACGTTCTTGCCATCACCGTAGACCGGCAGCGGCTTGCCTGCGATCGCGTTGACGATCATCAACGGGATCAGCTTTTCGGGAAACTGCAGCGGCCCGTAGTTGTTCGAGCAGTTGGTGGTAAGCGTCGGCAGGCCGTAGGTGTGATGGTAAGCGCGCACCAGATGATCGGAGGCCGCTTTCGACGCCGAATACGGGCTGTTGGGCGCGTACGGCGTCGTCTCGCAGAATCCGTCGGCACCGGGCGCGAGCGAGCCATAGACCTCGTCGGTCGAAACATGCAGAAAGCGAAAGCGAGAGCGCTCCGGCTCCGGCAGCGACGACCAGTAGGCGCGCGCCGCTTCGAGCAGCGCGAACGTGCCGACGATATTGGTATCGATGAACGCGGCCGGACCATGGATCGACCGATCGACGTGGCTCTCGGCCGCGAAATTGACGATCGCGCGCGGCCGACGCGCGGCCAGCAACGCATCGATGGTCGCGCGATCGCCGATGTCCGCGCGCACGAAATGGTGAGCCGGATCGTCCTTGAGCGCAGCCAGACTGCCGAGATTGCCGGCATAGGTCAGCTTGTCGACGTTGATGACCGGCTCGTCGCCTTCGGCGCGCCAGTCGAGCACGAAATTGGCGCCGATAAAGCCGGCGCCGCCGGTGACCAGAATCATGCGAGCTCCATGCGCCTGAAGGCGAGCGAGGTGCTTGCCCGGGGCGCGGATTCTATCATGTCGCGCGAGCCGGTCCGTCGGCCCGATAGTAGTCGAGATACCACGTCACGAAGCGTTGCAATCCTTCCGCAAGCGGTGTGGTCGGCGTGAATCCTGTCGCCGCCGTGAGGCGGTCGATCGCGGCGAACGTCGTCGGCACGTCGCCCGGCTGCGGCGGCAGGTATTCGCGGATCGCGCGCTTGCCGAGCAACCGCTCGAGCTCGCCGATGAACGATTCCAGATCGATCGCCGTATGGTTGCCGATGTTGTAAATGGCGTAGGGCGCAACGCCGGCGTCGGCTGCTTCGGGTGCGCGCGACAGCACCCGCACGACGCCTTCGACGATGTCGTCGATGTAGGTGAAGTCGCGGCGCATCCGGCCGAAGTTGAAAACCTTGATCGGCGTGCCGTCGACGATCGCGCGCGTGAACAGCGCGGCCGCCATGTCGGGCCGGCCCCACGGGCCGTAGACGGTGAAGAAGCGCAAGCCGGTCGTCGGCAGCCGGTACAAATGGCTGTAGCTGTGCGCGATCAGCTCGTCGGCCTTCTTGGTCGCCGCGTACAGGCTCATCGGATGATCGACGCTCTGATCCTCGGAATACGGCAGCGTGTGGTTCGCCCCGTACACGCTCGAGCTCGATGCATACACCAGGTGCTCGACGCCGCTGTGGCGGCAAGCCTCGATGACCGCGCCAAACGCATCGATGTTATTGCGGAGGTAGGCCGCCGGATTCTGCAGCGAATACCGCACGCCCGGTTGTGCGGCCAGATGCGCGACGTGCGTGCATCGAGCGTCGCGAAAGAGAGCCATCGTCGCCGCGTGATCGGCCAGGTCGAGCTCGACGCACCGCACGCCGGCGCGCGCCAATTGATCCGCCCGCGCTCGCTTCAGCGCGACGTCGTAGTACGGGTCGAAGTTGTCGACGCCGACGACGTCGGCGCCGTCGCGGGCCAGCCGCAGCGCGAGATGCATGCCGATAAATCCAGCCGCGCCGGTGACCAGCGTCGTCATTGCAGATTCGCCGGCCGCTCGAGTGAGCGCAGCTTGGCGTATTTGCAGAAGCTGGTGAAACAGCCGATCGCGATATGGACCAAGCCGGCCGAGCCGTCCAGAAAACCGGCGCGCAACAGGTAGAAGCGGACGAAGCGGACGAGCGGCGAGCCGATCAGCCGGACCCAGGAAAAATGCTCGCCGCGCGCGTGCATCGCCTCGGCCTGAAGCGTCGAATAGCGATTCTGCTTGGCGAGATAGGCATCGAGCGACTCGGCCGACGCGTGCAGCAAGTCGCCGTCGAGCCGTCCGACCGGCCCGTCGGCGACGACGTGCTCGTGGACGATGTCATCGGTCCAGCGCGCGCGGCGACGGTCGAACAGGCGAATCGTCCAGTCGGGATAGCCTTCGCCATGGCGAAGCCAGCGACCGAAAAACCGGTTGCGCCGCGCGATCTCGAACGCGGCATGGCTCGGTTCACGCAAAGCCGCGTCGATGGCGATCGCGAGCTCCGGCGACAGGCGCTCGTCGGCGTCCAGGCACAACACCCAGTCGTGCGCGGCCTGCGCCACCGCGTGGCGCCGCTGCGGTCCGAATCCCAGCCACGGCTGCTCGATCACGCGCGCGCCTCGGGCGCGGGCGATTTCTACGGTATCATCCTGGCTGCCGGAATCGACGACCAGCGTCTCCGCAGCGAAGCGCACGGAATCGAGGCAAGCAGCAAGCTGCGCACCGGCGTCGCGCGTGATCACCACGAGGCTCAATTCAGGCAAGGGCAAGCGCGGCTGAAGATCGGACAACGCGTCGGGCGTCGGGGCAGAAGAGTCTCCGATGCGACATGCGACGGAGGGCGCGGCCCATTCTACGTGCAACGCACCGGCAAGTCATCCGCCGGCCTGCCACAATCAACGCACCGGCGGCATTGCTCGCCGCGATCTCGTGAGGCGTATCCGGTGAGTCGCGCGCTGATCATCAGGCCCTCGTCGCTCGGCGACATCGTGCATGCCTTGCCGATCGTGCACGACATCCGGCGACATCGTCCCGACATGGCGGTCGACTGGGTCGCCGAGGAAGCTTTTGCCGCGCTGCTTGCAATGCATCGCGGTGTCGACCGCGTCATTCCGGTCGCGCTGCGCCGCTGGCGCCACCAGGTGCTGGACCGCGCGACCTGGCGCGAGGCCGCGGCTTTCCGCCTCGAGCTGACCCGCGATCGTTACGATCTGGTGCTCGATCTGCAGGAGCAGGTCAAGGGCGCGCTGCTGGCGTGGCTCGCGCGCGGCCCGGTACACGGGCCCGACCGCGCCAGCATCCGCGAGCCCGCGGCGAGCTTCAGCTACCGTCGCCGCCACCGGATCGATCCGGCACAGCATCTGATCGACCGCTGCCGGCAGCTCGCCGCGGCCGCGTTCGGCTACCCGGTCGACGGACCGCCGCACTTCGACCTGGTCCCGCCGCCGCTGGTCGCGGCGCCTGAGACGCCCTATGCGGTCTTCGTGCATGCGAGCAGTCGAGCCGACAAGCTTTGGCCCGAAGCGCACTGGCGCGCATTGATCGCGCATTTCACGCAGGCCGGCCTCGCGGTGCTGCTGCCGTGGGGCACCCGCGAAGAAGCCGAGCGCAGCGGCCGACTTGCCGATGGCATCCCGGGCGCCGCCGTTGGCGCGCGACGCGAGCTGCCGGAAATCGCGGCGCTGCTCGCCCGCGCCGAAGTCGTTTGCGGCGTCGACACCGGCTTGGTACATCTGGCAGCGGCGTTGGGCGCGCCGACGGTCGCGCTGTTCGTCGCCACCGATCCGAGGCTTGCCGGCGTTGCGCGCGCCGGTCCGCATTGCCGCGACTTGGGTGGGACGGGCATCGTTCCCGCGCCGCCCGAAGTGATTGCCGCTGTCGGCGCGCTGCTGCGCACATTGCCGGACTGCTGATGGACTTCGCACGCGCGCTGTACACGCTTGCCGGCACGACGCTGCTGCCGCTGTTGCCGCTGCGCCTGTGGTGGCGCGGGCGCCGCGAGCCCGGTTACCGGTATGCGTGGGGCGAACGCTTCGGTCGCTATCGTGGCGTGCCTCCGTCGTCTGCGGTTTGGTGGGTGCACGCGGTTTCAGTCGGCGAGACGCGGGCTGCGCTGCCGCTGCTCAAGCATCTCAATCGCGCCTACCCCGAGGTCGCCATCGTGTTGACGCACATGACCGCGACCGGCCGCGACACCGGCCGCGCACTCTACGGCGATACCGTCACACAGGCGTGGCTGCCGTACGACCTGCCGTTCGCGGTCGATGCTTTTCTCGCGCACTTTCGTCCGGCTGCCGGGTTCCTGCTCGAGACCGAGCTGTGGCCGAACCTGATCGCGCACGCCGCCGTGCGGAATATCCCGGTCTACCTGATCAACGCGCGCATGTCGGAGCGTTCCGCCGCCGGATATCGGCGCTATGCGGCGCTGACCCGGCCGATGCTGGCGCGGCTTGCCGGCGTCGCCGCACAGTCGGGCGCCGACGAGGCGCGACTCGCTGCGCTGGGTGCGCGCAAGACGGTGGTGACCGGCAATCTCAAATTCGATATGACGGTCCCCGACGCCGCCCGTGCGCTCGGCGCCGAGTTCGCGCAGCGATTCGGACCGTCCCGGCCGGTCTGGCTCGCCGCGAGCACCCGCGAAGGCGAGGAGACTCTCCTGCTCGACGCGCTCGAGCGAAAGCCGCTGCCGGAGGACACGCTGCTGGTCATCGTGCCGCGGCATCCGCAGCGCTTTGCGGCCGTTGCCGATCTGTTGCGCGAGCGCGGCGTCCCGTTCATCCGACGCAGTGACAATGGCCAGGTACCCGCCGACGTGCGCGTCGTCCTCGGCGACTCGATGGGGGAGCTCTTGGCGTATTACGCGGCCGCGGATCTCGCCTTTGTCGGCGGGAGCCTTCTGCCGTTCGGCGGCCAGAACCTGATCGAGCCGCTGGCTGTCGGTATTCCGGTCCTGATCGGACCGCACACCTTCAATTTCGCCGAAGCGAGTGCTGGCGCAGCCGCTGCAGGAGCAGCCGAAATCGTCGCCGATGCGGACGCGCTGGTCGCGGCCGCGGCGGCAATCCTGTCGGACCGCGGACGGCGCGAGACGATGGGGGCCGCAGCACGCGCATTCCACGCGACGCATCAAGGGGCCGCCGGGCGGCTCTGGGCCTGGCTCGCTCCGCAGCTTGAGGCGGCGGCAACGGCAGCGCTCAACCGCTCAGGTCGCGGTTGATCCGGTCAACGTCTGCCTCGGTCAGCGTCCCGATAGCCTGCTTGAGCTTGAGCTCGCTGATCAGGAAGTTGTAGTACGCCTGCGCGAGGTTGAATCGCGTCTGGAATACCTGCTGCTGCTGGTTGAGGACGTCGAGGTTGGTCCGCACGCCCACCTCGAGCCCGAGCTTGTTGGAGTCGTACGACACCTGGGCCGAAGCCAGCGCCTGCTCGAACGCCTTGATCTGCGCGACGCCGCTGGTCACCCCGGAGAAAGATGTTTGCGCGAGGAGCTGCGCGCTGCGTCGCGCCGTTTCGAGATCCTGGCGCGCCCGGTCCTGGTTGGCGATCGCCTGCCGCACGCGGGACTCGATTGCGCCTCCCTGGTAGAGCGGCACGTTGAGCTGCACACCGATCTGCGCCAGCCGCGAATCGAACGCGGCCGACGAGATCAGCGACGTCGACGCCGACCCGCCGGCGTAGCCCTGGTTGATGCTCGCTACCAGGTCGATCGTCGGGTAATGCGCCGCGCGCTGCCGATCCACTTCGAGGCTCGCAATGTCGAAGTTGGCCTGCGCGATGCGCACTTGGAGATTCTGGCTCAACGCCTGCTCGATCCACGGCTCGAGCGCGTTCGGAGAGGGCAGGCGAGGGTCGAACCTGCCGCCGAAGCGCTTGAGGTCCCGGGGCAGACGCCCGAGGATCGCACCCAGCGCCGCGAGCTTGTTGTCGAGGTCGGTGCGCGCAGCGATTTCCTGCGCGACGATCTGGTCGAACTTCGCCTGCGCGTCGTTGGTGTCGGTGATCGTCGCGGTGCCGACCTCGAAATTGCGCTTGGCCTGCGCCAGGTTTTCGCTGACCGCCGCCTTCTGGCTCTCGGTCAACTCGATGTTGAATCGCGCCAGCAACACGTCGAAATAGGCCTGGGTGACGCGGACGATCAGGTCCTGCTGCGCCGACGACAGCACGAAATCGCTCTGCCCGACCTGCTGCCTCGCCTGGGAGAGCGCGATCGAATTCTGCGGACGATAAAGCGGCTGGCTGGCCGACACCGTGTAGCCGAGCTGCGGAAACCTCTCGCGGACTGTTTGCGCGGGATCGACATGGATCCTTTCGTAGAAATCCTCTTCGGTCGCATTGGCGGCAAGGCCGACCGACGGCAACAGTCCCGCGCGGGCCTGCGGCACGTTTTCCTGCGTTGCAGACCAGCTGGCACGCGCGGACGCGAGCACCGGATCGCTGGCAAGCGCGTCGCGATAGACCTGCAGCAGGTCCTCCGCAGCGACCGGAGAAAGCGCGCCGCTGCAGGCAGCGCCGAGCGCGATCGCAAGCAATCTTTTCACCATCGTAGCGGTCCAGTCAGTCGGTCGAGGATCAGATCGGGCCGTGGCTCGCCGCTCGCGCGGGAACCCTGCTGCTGCCCGAATGGATTCAAAACACAAAGCGCGCCGGTTGCGCGGCATTGCGCAAAGGCGCGATCACTGTCTCGAAAAGGTCCTCGGTCGCGAATGCGCCCGGCGCCGTCGAGTGGATCAGGCGCGCGGTCATCACCGGAGGATCGCCGACGACGGCGAATAGCCGGCCACCCGGCTTCAGCTGCTGCAGCCACGAATCGGGCAGGACCGGCGTCGAACCGCTGAGCACGATAGCGTCGTATTGGCGATTGTCCCATCCGCGCGCGCCGTCGCCGACCTCCAGGCGCGCATTGACGACGCCGGCGCGGGCCAGCTTGCCAGCCGCATCCGCTGAAAATCGCGCGATGATCTCCACGCTGGTCACCGCGGCACAACTGCGCGCGAGCAGCGCCGTCAGATAGCCGCTGCCGGTGCCGACTTCCAGCACGGCGTCGTTGCGATCGAGCTCGAGCTCCTGCACGACGCGTGCCTCGAGTTTCGGCGGCCACATGCGCTCGCCCTCACCCAGCGGAATTTCGAGGTCCGCGAACGCGAGCGTGCGATACGCGGGCGGCACGAAATCCTCACGCCGCACTTCGAACAGAAGGTCCAGCACACGCTGGTCGAGCACGTCCCAGGTCCGGATCTGCTGCTCGACCATGTTGAACCGCGCTTGCTCGAAATCCATCTGACGATTTCCGCGTTATGGCGCCGGCGTCCGGCGCAAAAATGCGCCGGTCGAACGGGCTTTGTTATTCGAGCCGCGACGGCTGCCGCAGCGACGCTCATTATCGCATCAGTCACCGGCCGCCGGCACCGCCGCGGCGCGCGCGGCGCGCTTCGCTTGCCTGGTCTTGCGGCGCTGCGCCCAGTTGTCCAGGTACGTGTAGATGACCGGCACGACGACCAGCGTCAGCAAGGTCGAGGTGATCACGCCCCCGATGATCGCGCGACCCATCGGCGCCTGCGTCTCGCCTCCTTCGCCGAGACCGAGCGCCAGCGGCGTCATGCCGCCGATCATCGCTGCGGTCGTCATCAGGATCGGCCGCAGCCGCACCTGTCCCGCCTGCAGCAGCGAGTCGTGCAGGCTGGCTCCCGCTCGTCGGGCGCGGTTCGCGAAATCGACTAGCAGGATCGCGTTCTTGGTCACCAGGCCCATCAGCATGACGAAGCCGATCATCGAAAACAGGTTCAGCGTCGTGCCGGTCAGCAGCAGCGCGAGGAACACGCCGATCAGCGTTAACGGAAGCGACGCCATGATCGCGACCGGCTGCGTGAAACTCGCGAACTGCGACGCCAGGATCAGATAGATGAAAATGACGGCAAGGCCGGCGGCGGCGACCAGTGCCTGGAACGACTCCTGCATGTCCTTCGCCTGCCCGCCGACGTCGAAGCGATAACCGGGCGGCAGCGCCGTCGCCTTGATGATCGCCTGCACGTCCGAGTTGACGTCGCCCGAAGGCCGTCCTTCGGCATTTGCGTAAAGCGCGACGCGCCGCTGCAATTCCTGCCGCTTGATGATCTGCGGGCTCGTCGTCTCGACGATTTCAGCGACCTGTCGCAACGGAACCATCCGCTGCGCTCCGTCGGGACCGACGCGATTGCTCGTCAGGTACAGATTGCCCAGGTCGGACGCGAGTTCGCGCCGGTTCTTCGGCAATTGCACGTTGACCTCGTAGTTGTTGCCATCCGGCGCCAGCCAGTAGCTGACGGTGTCGCCGGCGAGCAGCGGCCGCATCGTTGCGCCGACCTGCTGCACGGTGAGCCCGAGATCGGAGGCCGCGTCGTTGTTGAGCCGGATCGACAGCGCCGGCGATGCCGCTTTTTCGGACGTTTCGAGATCCGCGATGCCGGGGACCTTGGCGACCTTCTGTGCAAATTCGCCGATCAAGGTCGTCAAGGTCTCGGGGTCCGGACCGAGCAGGTTCACCCACACCGGCCGGTCGAATCCAAACGCGAGCTCGATGCCGGGAATCGGCTTGAGCTCGGTGCGGATCGCTTTCTCGATGTCCTTCTGCGAGCGCGCGCGATCGGCGCGATCGACCAGCTTCAGATTGACCCGCGCGTAGTTGCGGCCTTCCTCGGTCCCCGTAGTCGCCATCACAAGCGCGACGTCGGGATAGGTCTTCAGTATCGTTTCCACCTGCTGGACCTTGCTGTCGGTGTACTCGAGGCTCGAGCCGACCGGCGTATTCAGCCGCAGCGAAATGAATCCCTGGTCGGCATCGGGAATGAACTCGGTGCCGACCAGCGGCAGTATCAGGAAGCTGCCGAAGAACGAAACCAGCGCGATCGCGATCACGCTCTTGCGATGGAGCAGCGACCACTCGAGAATCTCTCCGTACCGGACGTGCAGCCACTCGATGCCGTGCTCGACCTTTTCCATGAACGCGCCGAGCCACGGCACGCGCCGGAAACGCGAGCCCGGCGGATCGTGCCAGACCGACGACAGCATCGGATCGAGCGTAAAGCTGACGAACAGCGACACCAGTACCGCCACCGCGACGGTTAGTCCGAACTGGAAGAAGAAGCGGCCGACGATACCGCTCATGAAAGCGATCGGCACGAACACCGCGACGATCGCGAACGAGGTCGCCATCACGGCGAGGCCGATTTCGTCGGTGCCCTCGCGCGCCGCATGCATGTGGTCCTTGCCGAGCCCGAGGTGGCGAACGATGTTTTCGCGCACGACGATCGCGTCGTCGATCAGCAAGCCGATGCAAAGCGAAAGCGCCATCAGCGTCAGAAAGTTGAGCGTGAACCCGAAAGCGAAAAGCGCGATGAACGTCGCGATCACGGCAATCGGAAGGGTCAGGCCGGTGATGATTGTGCTGCGCCAGCTGTGCAGGAACAGAAAGACGATCAGAACGGTCAGCGCCGCGCCCTCGAGGATCGTCGATTTGACCCGGTTGACGCTTCGCTCGACCGCGTCCGACGTCGAGTTGGCGACGCGCAACTCGACGTCCGCGGGAATGCGGGCCTTGAGCGCGGCGATCGCTTCGGTGACTCCCCTGCCGGTCTCGACGATGTTGGCGTCTTGCGCCTTCTGGATATCGAGCGTGATCGCCGGACGGCCGTTGACTCGCGAGATCGAATCCGGCTCTTTCTCCCCGTCGATCACATCGGCGACCTGCGACAGATAGACGGGCGCCCCGCCCTGCTGCGCGACGATGATCCGGCCAAACTGCGCCGGATCCTTGATCTTCCCCTCGACGCGCACGATCGTGTCGCTCTGGCCGCGGGTGATGCGCCCTGCGGGGACGTCCTGGTTCGCCGCGCGGATGGCGTTGGTGACCTGGTCGACGCCGATGCCCAGCGCCGTGACCGCCGCCGGCTTGATCTGGATCAGGATCTGCCGCGTGATGCGCCCGTTGACGTCGATCCGCGCGACGCCCGGCACGTTTTCCAGCCCCTTGACGATCGTCTGGTCGGTGAGCGAGGTCAGGTCGCGCAGATTCATCGTCGGCGACAGAACGGCGATCGAAACGACCGGCTGCGTGTTCTCCTGGTCGGCGCGGATAACCAGCGGATCCTTGACGTCGCGCGGAAACCCCGGACGCACCTGTGCGATCTTGTCGCGAACGTCCTGCATCGCCTTCGACATGTCGGTCGACATGCGAAACTCGGCGAATACCTGGCTTTGTCCCTCGCGCGAATTCGACCGGATCAGGCTCGCGCCGGAAACGGTGTTGATCGCGTATTCGAGCGGCTTGGTGACGTCGGTTTCGACGACCTCCGGCGAGGCCCCCGGGTAGGTCGTAAGCACGAGCACGTACGGCAACGACACGTCCGGCATCTGCTCGACGCGCAGGCGGTTGTAGGCAAACAGGCCCAGCACGGCAATGCCGACCATGACCATCGTCGCGAACACCGGGTTATTGATCGAGATTCGGGTGATCAGCATCGGCTTAGCTCCTTACCGGTGGCGGACGAATGCAGCGGTCATCCCGCGGCCTTCGCCTTGCTTTGCGACGGCGCGCGCACGACCGCGGGCGCGCCTTCCTTCAGGTTGTCGAAACGCGTCGCGAGCACCGTCAGGTTCTGCGGCAGCTCGCTCTTGAGCTCTATCCTCCCGGCGGATTCGTCCTTGCGTCCGACGGCCACGTTGCGCCGCGTCAGCTTGCCGCCCTCGATCGCCCAGACGAACGTTTGGCCCGCCTCGCTGCGCACCGCCGAGGACGGCAGGGTCGGCACCGGCGCGCTTGCCGCCAGCCCGATCCGTCCCGTCGCGAACATCCCGCCGCGCAGCGCGGCATCGGGGTTCGGGATCTGCACGAACACCAGTATCGCCCGCGTTCCGGACTCGGTCATCGGATTAATGCGCTCGATCGTCCCTTTGAAGCGGCGGTCACCGAAGCCGTCGATCGAAAGCTCGACGGGCATGGCGATGGCAAGCTCCGGAATATCGTTGGCCGGTACCATCGCCTGGAGTTCCATCCGGCCCAGGTCGACGACAGTGAACAGCGGCGAATCGAAATTGACTTTTTCGCCGGGTTGAACGTGGCGCTTTGCAACCGTTCCTGACAGCGTCGTGACGACGACCGCATCGCGCAGCGCATTGCGCGCGAGCTGAACCTGCGCTTCACTGGACTTCAGCGATCCGCGGCTGACCGAAAGATTGCTCTCGGCGCTATCGAACGCCGTCTGCGAGATGAAGTTCTGCTTGAGCAGCGCCAGGTTCTGGGTGCGCGTCTTTTCGGCCAGCGCGAGCTGGGCACGCCCCGACTCGAGCGCGCCGATCCGATCGTTGAGCTTGGCCTCGAGATCCGAGGTGTCGAAGCGCGCAACCACCTGCCCGGCCTTGACCGACTCGCCTTCGCGAACCAATACCTGGCGGATCTCGCCGGAGACTTTTGCCTTGATCGTGGCCTGGTCGACCGGCTGCAGCGTTCCCGAGACCGGCAGCCAGCGCGCGAGCGCGCGCGACTCGACGACCGAGACGTCGACCGAAGTGAACTCCAGCGCCGCCGGAGGAGCGTTGGCCGGCGCCGCGGCGGCGCGCTTGCTCACGCGCACGGCACCGGCCGTCGCCAGCCCGCCAATCACCGCAATCGCAACCAGGGCGCCTATCGTGCGGCGCCGCGTGAACCATCTAGCCATGAGCAGTCTGTCCCCCTCGTGTCCCGATCGACCGGCAGTGGCGGCTTTTGGCCACCCTGTCCCGCCCGTTGGATGCGCCGGCTGGCACGGCCGGATTCAAAAATTGGGCGAGTCTAGGCCGGCACGAGCCGTCGACACAAGGCAAAGCCGACGAAACGCCCGCACCGGGGCGGCAATCGCCGCAAGCGCCGATGAAGCGCACGAAAGACCGCGCCCGAGGCTTCCCGGCGCAGGAACGCGATTGACAGCATACGCCGGCCCGACGATAATTTCGCGCTCCCCGCTTTTCCGATTACCCCCCTTTGTGGAGGACATTCATGAGATTCAATCGCACGCTCGGCCTGACGCTCGTCGCCGCAGCGTTGATGACCGCTTACGGCTGCGGCAAGGAAGAGCCGAAGAAGGCTGCGGACGCCACGCCCGCCACGCCCGCCGCGCCTGCCGCGCCTGGAGTGGTCGTCAAGATTGGCCACGTAGGGCCGACGACCGGACCCCAGGCGCATCTGGGCAAGGATAACGAAAATGGCGCCCGGCTGGCGATCGACGATGCCAACGCCAAAGGCATCATGATCGACGGCAAGAAGGTCAAGTTCGAGCTCGTCGCCGAAGACGACCAGGCCGACCCGAAGCAGGGCGTGATCGTGGCGCAGAAGCTGGTCGATGCGAAGGTCGCCGGTGTCGTCGGTCATTTGAACTCGGGTACGACAATCCCCGCCTCCAAGCTCTATAGCGATGCCGGCATTCCGCAGATCTCGCCGTCGGCAACGAATCCCAAGTACACGCTGCAGGGCTTCAAGACGGCGTTTCGCGTGATGGCCAACGACGTGCAACAGGGCAGCGTCATCGGCAAGGAAGCCGTTTCCACGCTGGGCGCGAAAAAGATCGCCATCATCGACGACAAGACCGCCTATGGCGCGGGCCTTGCCGAAGAAACCGAGAAGGCGGCCAAGGCGGCCGGCGCCACGATCGTCGCGCACGAATTCACCAACGACAAGGCGACCGACTTCAAGGCGATCCTGACCAAGATCAAGGCCAAGGGTCCGGACCTGATCATGTACGGCGGCATGGACGCGCAAGGCGGCCCGATGGTCAAGCAGATGAAGGAGCTCGGCATCAAGGCCAAGTTCATCGCCGGCGACGGCGTGTGCTCTGCCGAGTGGCCGAAGCTCGCCGGGGGCGCGGCCGAGGGCCAGTACTGCACGCAGGCCGGCGTTCCGCCGGAAAAGATGGCCAACGCCAAGGACTTCGTCACTCGCTTCACCGCGAAGTATGGCCCGATCCAGGTCTACGCCCCGTATTCCTACGACGCGGCGATGACGCTGATCGCGGCGATGCAGAAGGCGAACTCGACCGACCCGGCGAAGTATCTGCCTGAGCTTTCGAAGATCTCGTACGACGGCATCACGGCAAAGGTTGAATTCGACGAGCACGGCGATACCAAGAACGGCGCGATCACGCTGTACACGGTCAAGGATGGCGCATTGGTGCCGATGGCGATGAACGTCGGGGGCAAAACCGAGAAGCTCGCGGCGGCGCCGGCGGCAGCAGCACCGGCCGCACCAGCACCGGCCGCGCCGGCGAAGTCCGACGCGATGAAGTCGGATGCAATGAAGTCGGAAGCACCGGCGAAGAAATAGGACGACGCGGGCTTGACGCCTGCGCGCTCCCGTAAGACTGAAACGGCGCCCTCCCGGGCGCCGTTTCCATTTCAGCCGTCCGGCGGTTGGCGCCGGGGGGATTGCCGTGGCCTTGGCCGCAGCGGAGAATCGGCGACTAGCCGGGGGCCGCCGCGGCGCGACGGGAGATTCGCTTCGTGGAAACCTTTCTGCAGCAGATCATCAACGGTCTCACGCTCGGCAGCGTCTATGCGCTGGTTGCGCTCGGTTACACGATGGTCTACGGCATCATCGGCCTGATCAATTTCGCGCATGGCGAAGTGGTGATGATAGGCGCGATGGTGTCGCTGTCGGTCATCGCCGGCCTGCTCGGCTCGCACACCTCGCTTCCGGCAGTCGTGATCATTCTCGCCGGGCTCTTCGTCGCGATCCTCGTCTGTGTAGCGATCGCGTACAGCATGGAAAAGATCGCCTACCGGCCGTTGCGGCGCGCCCCGCGCCTCGCGCCGCTGATCACGGCCATCGGCATGTCGATCGTGCTGCAGAACGTCGCGCTGATGGTCTGGGGCCGCAACTACCGGACGTTTCCGACGCTGATCCAGCCGACGACGCATAACATCCTCGGCGCGGCGATGACCGACCTTCAAATGCTGATCGTGGTCATGGCGGCGCTGTTGATGGGCGGCCTCGTGCTGATCGTGCAGCGTACGCGCCTGGGGATGGCGATGCGCGCGACCGCGCAAAACCCGCAGGTTGCAGGCCTGATGGGCATCGACATCAACGTCATCATCTCGGCGGCATTCGTCATCGGCGCGGCGCTGGCGGCCGTTGCCGGCCTGATGGTGATGGCCTATTACGGAATAGCGCACTACTACATGGGTTTCCTGCTCGGGCTCAAGGCGTTCACCGCCGCGGTGCTGGGCGGCATCGGCAACCTGGCCGGAGCGATGCTGGGCGGCATTCTGCTGGGCATCATCGAGGCGCTGGGTGCCGGCTACATCGGCGACGTGTCGAACGTATGCGGGCTGTCCTCGCTGAACGACGCACTGCAGCAGAAATGTGTGGACAACGATGGGCAAGTGAGCCTGTTCGGGAGCAACTACCAGGACGTGTTCGCGTTCTTCGTGCTGATCCTGGTGCTGATCTTCCGCCCATCGGGCCTCCTGGGCGAGCGCGTCGCCGATCGCGCATGAAACCGGTCGGTCGCTCCGGGATACCGCTGCAGGTGTGGGCCGGCGTCGCCCTGGTCGCGATCGCGCTGGCCGTGCTGCCCTTCGTCGCCGCGCTGGCCGGCCAGGCGTGGGTCCGCATCCTCAATTTCGCGATGATCTACACGATGCTTGCGCTCGGGCTCAACATCGTCGTCGGCTTCGCCGGGCTCCTCGACCTGGGCTATATCGCCTTCTACGCCGTCGGTGCCTATACCTACGCGCTGCTGGCATCGCCGCAGTTCGGGATCCACCTGCCTTTCTGGGTGATCCTGCCGATCGGCGCGGGAATCGCCTGTCTGTTCGGCGTCTTGCTCGGTACGCCGACCCTGAAGCTGCGCGGCGATTATCTGGCGATCGTGACCCTCGGCTTCGGCGAGATCATCCGAATCTTTCTCAACAACCTGAATTCGCCGATCAACTTCACCAACGGGCCGCAAGGCATCAACCTGATCGATCCGTTCCGGATCGGCGGCTTTTCGCTGGCCAGCACCGAAACGTTCTTCGGCATCACCTTCTCCGGCCCGCAGAAGTACTACTACATGCTGCTGCTGCTGACGATCGCGGTCATCGTCGTCAATCTCCGGTTGCAGAACTCGCGGCTGGGCCGGGCGTGGGAGGCGATACGCGAAGACGAGGTCGCCGCCAAAGCGATGGGCATCAACACGCGAAACGTCAAGCTCCTCGCCTTCGCGATGGGCGCCTCGTTCGGCGGCATCGCCGGCGCCGTCTTCTCGGCGACACAGCAGTTCATCAGTCCGGAAAGCTTCGGGCTGTTCGAGTCGATCATCGTGCTCGCGATGGTGGTCCTGGGAGGCATGGGCAACATTCCCGGCGTTATCCTGGGCGCGGTCCTTCTGACCTTGCTGCCCGAGGTATTGCGCTACACGATGGAGCCGCTGCAGATGGGACTGTTCGGCCGCGTGCTGATCGACGCGGAGACGATCCGACTGCTGGTGTTCGGCGTCGCCCTGGTCGCGATCATGCTTTTCCGGCCGGCCGGACTGTGGCCGTCCGCGGTGCGCAAGCGCGAGCTGGAAGTCGCCAAACAGGCAGCCGCATGAGCGGCGGAGCAGGGGCCCCGCGCAGCGGGGATGCGACCCGCGAAGGCGGCAGGCGGCCGACGCGCCGCTGGACGCATTCGGACACAGTGGAAGAGGCCGCCGGATGAGCGAGCAGCGAACGCTTCTTTCCGCCGAGGATATCGGCAAGCGCTTCGGCGGCGTGCAGGCGCTGGCCGACGTCAGCTTCAGCATCCGATATGGAGAAATCTACGGCCTGATCGGACCGAACGGCGCCGGCAAGACCTCGTTGTTCAACGTCCTGACCGGCATCTATGTGCCGGACGGCGGCAGTTTCACCTTCGACGGTGCGCCGCTCAATCGCCTGAAGCCGAACGAAGTCGCCGAGCGCGGAATCGCGCGCACGTTCCAGAACATCCGCCTGTTCCAGAATCTGTCGGCGCTGGAGAACGTGATGATAGGCCGGCATGTGCGCACCCACGCCGGCGTCTTCGGCGCGATCTTCCGCGACCGCGCGACCTTGGCCGAGGAGGCGGCGATCACCAACCGCGCCTACCAGTTGCTCGATTACGTCGGGGTCGCGACGCGGGCGAACGACTTGGCCAAGCATCTGGCCTATGGCGACCAGCGCCGGCTGGAGATCGCGCGTGCGCTGGCCACCGACCCGAAGCTCCTTGCGCTCGACGAGCCCGCCGCCGGCATGAATGCGACCGAAACGCAGGCGCTCAAGGGTCTGCTCGAGGATATCCGGCGCGACGGCACGACGATCCTTTTGATCGAGCACGACATGAAACTGGTGATGAGCGTCTGCGACCGCGTTCTGGTCCTCGACTATGGGCGAAAGATCGCGGAAGGGAGCGCCGCCGAAGTGCAGAACGACCCGAAGGTGATCGCGGCCTACCTCGGCGGCGAGGTCACGCTGCACGTCAAGGATGCCCACTGATGGCCGCGGCGGCACTGCTCGAGCTCAACAGGCTGGAAGTAGCCTACGGCGGCATTCACGCGGTCAAGGGCATCGACATGATCGTGCGCCAGGGCGAGCTCGTCTGCCTGATTGGCGCCAATGGCGCAGGCAAGACGACGACGCTCAAGGGCATCACCGGGCTGCAGCCGGTCAAGGCGGGAAAGGTCGTCTACGACGGCAACGACGTCACCGGCAAGCCGGCGTTCCAGCTGGTGCGCAAAGGTCTGTCGATGGTTCCCGAGGGCCGCGGCGTGTTCGGCGCGCTGACGATCGAGGAAAACCTCGCGATGGGCGCGTACAGTCGCAGGGATAGGAGCGAAATCAAGCAGGACGTCGAACGGGTATTCGGCCTGTTTCCGCGCCTGAAGGAACGGCGCAAGCAGACGGCCGGAACGCTGTCCGGCGGTGAACAGCAGATGCTCGCGATGGGTCGCGCCATCATGTCGCGGCCGAAGCTCCTGCTGCTCGACGAGCCGTCGATGGGGCTCGCTCCGCTGATGGTGCAGAAAGTATTCGAGACGGTGCTGGCGATCTCCGGTGAGGGCGTGACGATTCTGCTGATCGAGCAGAACGCCAAGCTGGCGCTGGAGGTGAGCCATCGCGGCTACGTGATGGAAAGCGGCACGATCACGCTTTCCGGCGATGCGCGCCAGCTGCTGTCCGATCCGAAGGTGCGCGAAGCCTATCTCGGCGAGTCGGTGTAGCGGGCCGGCCGACGACGACGCGCGGCGCAAATCCGCGCCGTGGCGAGACAGACGGCCCCGTCGCTTACAGCGTGGCGACGATCTCGAATGCGCCGGCGGTTGCGATCGCCTCCTCGACATCGACCGAAGAGACCCGCGCGGCCGGCGGCCCGACTCGCGCCCACGCGATCACCGCCTCGACCGCCGGCGCGGGGCCGCTGACCAGCGCCTCGACGCGGCCATCGCGCCGATTGCGTACCCATCCGCCCAGCCCGTGCATGCGGGCTTCGTCGGCGAAGGCATAGCGAAATCCGACGCCTTGCACGCGCCCGGCGATGACCAGGCGGCGCGCGATCGGCTCTGCAACGCTCATGCCTTATGCGGCGCGGCGATTCCACGCGCCAGCAGCAACAGGCCCAGCATCGTCTTGGCGTCGGTGACCTCGCCGCGATCGAGCCAGCTGAGCGCATCGTCCAGCGTCGCGGTAAAGGTCTCGACGAACTCGCCGGCATCGAGGCGAGCACCTACATAGGCGAGCTCATCGGCAGCATAGATCGCGATGTACTCGGTCGAGTAAGTGATCAACGGATGCATCGTCGCGACATACGACCAGCTCGCGGCGGTGTACCCGGTCTCTTCCAGCAGCTCGCGCTTGGCCGTCGCCAGCGGATCTTCGCCGGAGTCGATCTTGCCGGCGGGAAACTCGATGAACACGCGCTGGTTCGGATAGCGGAATTGCCGCTCGAAGAGCAGTTTGCCGTCGGGCAGACGCGGCATGATCATCACCGCCCCCGGATGCACGATGTATTCGCGCGTCGCCTCGGTTCCGTCGGGAAGGCGCACGGTGTCGCGCTTTACGTGCAGCAGCCGGCCGCGGAAGACGTCCTCGGAATCGAGACCGATCTCGCGCAGCCCCGGATGTTCGTCGTCGCCGATCATCGCGGTGTCTCGCCCAGCCAGTCTCGAGCGACGAGAAAGTCGGTATACAGCTTTGCTTCGGCGCTGCCCGGCTCGGGGTGCCAGTCGTATCGCCAGCTGACCACCGGCGGCAGCGACATCAGAATCGCCTCGGTGCGCCCATTCGACTGCAATCCGAACAGCGTGCCGCGATCGTAGACAAGGTTGAACTCGACATAGCGACCGCGGCGATAAGTCTGGAATTCCCGCTCGCGCTCGCCGTACGCCAGGTCCCTGCGCCTCAGCAGAATCGGCTCGTAGGCGCCTAGGAAGCCGTCGCCGACGCTGCGAGTCAGCGCGAAACTGTGGGCAAAGTCCCGTTCGTTGAAGTCGTCGAAAAAGATGCCGCCGACGCCGCGCGGCTCGTTGCGATGCCGGATCACGAAATAGTCGTCGCACCAGCGCTTGAAGCGCGGATAGTAGTCGCCGCCGAACGGCACCAGCGCATCGCGGCAGCAGCGGTGGAAATGCACGGCATCCTCTTCGTAGCCGTAATAGGGCGTCAGGTCCATCCCGCCGCCGAACCACCAGATCGCATCGGCCCCTGCTTTTCTGGCGACGAACAGGCGCAGGTTCATATGCACGGTCGGAGCGTGTGGATTGGCCGGATGCAGCACCAGCGAGATGCCCATCCCTTCGAACGCGCATCCGGCGAGCTGCGGCCGGGCGGCGCTCGCCGACGGCGGCAGGCGCTCGCCGACGACTCGCGAGTAGTTGACGCCGGCGCGCTCGAAGACGCGGCCGCGCTCGATGATCCGGCTGACGCCGCCCCCGCCTTCCGCCCGCTGCCAAGAGTCGCGCCCGAACATCGTGCCGTCGATCGCCTCCAGCCGGCCGACGATGCGATCTTGCAGCCCGGTGAAGTATTCGGCGGCGCTCTCGATGTCCATCGTGACGATGCCAGGTTGGCGCGCCCGGCCCTAGCCGCGGCGCGCGACCAGCGCGCGGTGCCCGATGTCGCTGCGATACTGCATGCCGTCGAAATGAATGCGGGCGACGGCGGAGTACGCGTTGCGCTGGGCCTGCCGCACGGCGTCCCCCAGCGCGGTGACGCAAAGCACGCGCCCGCCGCTGGTCACGACCTTGCCGTCGACAACCGACGTGGCTGCGTGAAACACCTTGCACTCGTCGTTCGCCTGGTCGAGACCGGAGATGACGTCGCCGCGGCGCGGGTCGTCGGGGTAACCGGCGGCGGCGAGAACGACCCCGAGCGCGACCCGGCGGTCCCACTCCGCGTCGATCCGGTCGAGCGTGCCGTTGATCCCGTGCTCGAAGAGATCGACCAGGTCCGATTTGAGCCGCATCATGATCGGCTGGGTTTCCGGGTCGCCCAATCGGCAATTGAATTCGAGCGTCGCCGGATTGCCGGCGGCATCGATCATCACGCCGGCGTAGAGGAATCCGGTGTACGGTATGCCGTCGGCAGCCATGCCGTTGACCGCCGGCAGAATGATCTCGCGCATGATCCGCGCGTGCACCTCGGGCGTCACGACCGGCGCCGGCGAGTACGCGCCCATGCCCCCGGTATTCGGTCCGCGATCGCCGTCGGACAGGCGCTTGTGATCCTGCGACGAGGCAAGCGCCAGCACGTGCTTGCCGTCGGCCATCACGATGAAGCTCGCCTCCTCGCCTTCGAGCAAATCCTCGATGACGACGCGCGCTCCGCCTGCCGTGTGCTGGACCGCGATGGCGTGCTCGACCAGCATCGCATCGACCGCCGCATGCGCCTCGTCCGCGGTCGCGGCCACGACGACACCTTTCCCCGCAGCCAGCCCGTCCGCCTTGACGACGATGGGCGCGCCGTGCGCGTCGATGTAGGCATGCGCATCCGACGGATTGTCGAACGTGCGATGCCGTGCGGTCGGAATGCGGTGACGGACCATGAAGTCCTTGGCGAAGTCCTTCGAGCTTTCCAGTTGCGCCGCCGCCTGCGTGGGCCCGAATATCTTCAGCCTCGCGGCGCGAAAAGCATCGACGAGGCCCGCAGCGAGCGGCGCTTCCGGTCCGACGACCGACAGCGCGATGGACTCGCGCCGCGCGAATTCGACCAGGTCCGGGATCTCCTGCTGCGCAATATTGATGACGCCGGGCTCGCGGCTGGTTCCGGCATTGCCGGGCGCGACAAAGACTTGCGAGACGCGTTGCGACTGCGCGATCTTCCAGGCCAGCGCGTGCTCGCGGCCGCCGCCGCCGATGACCAGCAGCTTCATCGCGCCAACGCCGGCCGCGCCACCATCGCGATGCGCATCGCTGGATTCGAGCGGCTAATGGCGAAAATGGCGGATGCCGGTAAAAACCATCGCGATGCCGCGCTCGTCGGCCGCTGCGATCACTTCCGCGTCGCGCACGCTGCCGCCCGGCTGGATGACCGCGATCGCCCCGTTGTCGGCGACCACGTCGAGGCCGTCGCGAAACGGGAAAAACGCATCCGACGCGACCACCGATCCGGCGAGCGACAGGCCGGCGTTGGCCGCCTTGACCGCGGCGATGCGTGTCGAATCGACCCGGCTCATCTGTCCGGCGCCGATTCCGAGCGTCGCACCGCCGGCGCAGTAGACGATGGCGTTGGACTTGACGAACCGGGCGACGCGCCAGGCGAAGAGCAGGTCGGTCAGTTGCGCGGCGGTCGGTGCCTTTTTGGTGACGACCTTGAGCTCGCCCGCCGCCAGGTTATCGACGTCCGGCGTCTGGATCAGCATGCCGCCGCCGACCCGCTTCGAGTCCCAGCTGCGCTGCGGAACCATCGCCAGCGCAAGCTTGAGCACGCGTACATTGGCCTTTTTCGCGTTGCGCTCGAGCGCCTCGGCCGCGAACGAAGGGGCGATCAGCACTTCGACGAATTGCGCGCCGACCGCATCGGCAGTCTCGCCGTCGACCTCCCGGTTGAACGCGATAATGCCGCCGAAGGCCGAGGTCGGGTCGGTCGCAAGCGCCTTCCGGTAGGCCTGCAGCGGCGTCGGCGCCACCGCGACGCCGCAGGGATTGGCATGCTTGACGATCACGCAGGCGGTCTCGCCGAAGGTCTTGACGCATTCCCAGGCGGCGTCGCTGTCGGCGATGTTGTTGTACGAGAGTTCCTTGCCCTGCAATTGGCGAGCGGCGGCGATCGTTCCTCCCGCGGGCGTCTCGTCACGGTAAAACGCAGCCTGCTGGTGTGGATTTTCGCCGTAGCGCAGGTCCTGCAGCTTCGCACCCTGCCAGTTGAAGCGATCGGGAAAGGCGCGCGCCGCGCCCGTTTCGTCGCGCGCGGTCAGGTAGTTGCTGATCGCGCCGTCGTAGGCGGCGGTATGCGAAAACGCCTTTTGCGCCAGCCGAAATCGCGTCGCGGCGGAGAGCTCTCCGCCGTTGGCCTTCAACTCCGCAAGCAACGCATCGTAGTCACCCGGATCGACGACGACGCCGACGCCGGCATGGTTTTTCGCCGCTGCCCGGACCAGCGTCGGGCCGCCGATATCGATGTTCTCGATCGCCTCGTCGAGCGTGCAGCCGGCCTTGGCGACCGTCTCTCGGAATGGATACAGATTGACGACGACCAGATCGATCGGGGGAATCCCGTGCGCGGCGAGTGTTGCGGCGTGTTCGCTCGAATCGCGCCTGGCGAGGATTCCGGCATGCACTTTCGGATGCAGTGTCTTGACCCGCCCGTCGAGCATTTCCGGAAAGCCGGTGTAGGCATCGATCTCGGTCACCTTGAGTCCTGCGGCGGCGAGCGCCTTGGCCGTGCCTCCGGTCGAGAGCAGCGCGACGCTCAAGCTTGCGAGGCCCCGTGCAAATTCGACGAGGCCTGTCTTGTCGGAGACCGAAAGCAGCGCCCGGGCGATCGGCGTGTTCATGGCGAGCGGCGGACCGGTGGAGTGGGCGCGACACGCGCGCCGCGCAGCAGCAACGGGCCCGGCGCCGTCTTCAGCACGCGAGAACCGGACCCTACCGTATATTGTACTTCGAGAGCTTCGAGCGGAGCGTGTTGCGATTGAGCCCCAGCATGTCGGCTGCCTGCGTCTGGTTGCCGCCGGCGCGATGCATGACCGAGGCCAGCAGCGAACGCTCGACATTCGCGATCACCATGTCGTAGATGCTGTGAGGCTGTTCGCCGTCGAGCTTGCGAAAATACTCTTCGAGCGATTTTTCGACGCTGCGGCAAATCTCGTTGCCGCCGTTCATGCGAATGGTTCGTTTCACGCTGCGAGGGCCTCCTCCACCCACGAAGCTTCTATCCGCGCCTCTGCCGCATAGACGAGGCGTTCCCCAATGGCCGCAAGCCGGCCGAAATACCGGTCGACGGCGGCGACCTGATCTGCCGGGCTTTCCAGCCGGTTTATCTGAGCGCGGAACGCATCGCCGCCGGCGAGCTTGCTTGTATACCAGCCGAGATGCTTGCGCGCAATGCGCGCACCGTCGCCCTCGCCGTAGAACGCGTAGTGGTCGGCAAGGTGCTCGATGATCAGCCGATGCATTTCGTCGACCCGCGGCGGCGGCAATCGCTCGCCGGTCGCGAGGAAATGACCGATCTCGCGGAAGATCCACGGCCGGCCCTGCGCCGCCCGCCCGATCATGATCGCGTCGGCGCCGGTGCAGGCCAGGACCTCGCGCGCCTTCTCCGGTGTATCGATATCGCCGTTGGCGATCACCGGTATGCTGACCTCGCGCTTGATCGAACGGATCGTCTCGTACTCGACCGGCCCGACAAACGCGCATTCGCGCGTCCGGCCGTGGACCGACAGCGCGGCGATGCCAGCGTCCTCGGCGATCCGGGCAATGCGGACCGCGTTCCTGTTCTGCCGGTTCCAGCCGGTGCGTATCTTGAGCGTCACCGGGACCGTCACCGCGGCCACGACGGCGGCGACGATCGCAGCGACCAGCGGCTCGTCCTGCAGCAGCGCCGAGCCGGCCGCGACATTGCATACCTTTTTTGCCGGGCAGCCCATATTGATGTCGATAATCTGCGCGCCGCGCTCGACGTTGTAGCGGGCGGCGTCGGCCATCATCGCCGGATCGGCACCGGCGATCTGCACGACGATGGGCTCCACTTCGCCGCGGTGGTCGGTGCGACGCAGCGACTTCGCCGTGTTCCACAGCCTGGGATTCGAGGCGACCATTTCGGACACCGCGAGGCCCGCGCCCAGGCGCTTGCACAGCTGGCGAAAGGGCCGGTCGGTGACGCCCGCCATCGGCGCGACGACCAAGGGAATCGAAATGTGATGCGGGCCGATCTTCACTGGAAATAGTTGCTGGATGCTGCGGCGGGGAACGGATTATACCGAGTTTGGCGCGCGATCGTCACCGCCAAAAAATTATTGCTGGAGTGCCGAGTGATAAGCGCACTTCGGTCGTCGCGCCGTTCGCCGCGCGGGAACCATTCTTGCTTGATGTCGGGCGTTTGTTTTCGCTTCAGTGCAATCCGTACAGCATTGCGTGCGTGAAAATTCGCTTCAGCGGCGGCAGCGCATCGAGCAGAGTAAGCGCCAACCCGCGCGGCCAGCGAAGCAGCGCGGCATCGCTGCCGAATACTCCGAGTAAACCGTGCGTCAATGCAATGCCGGACCAGCGGTCGGCGAGTCGGCGTCGCGCGTACACGGACAGACTGGTGGTCGCGCCGAGTCGATCGCGGGGCGTCGCCAGCAACACCTGCGCCAGTTCGTACGCGTCGCGCACGCCCAGGTTGAAACCCTGGCCGGCAACCGGATGCAGCGCCTGCGCGGCGTTGCCCAGGAGAACCGTGCGTGCGCCGACGACGGTGCCGGCGAACTCGAGCGAAAGTGGAAACGTACGCCGATCCTCGCTTTTCAGAAAGCCGCCGACGCGCGCGCCGAACCGGGTCGCGAGCGCGGCGAGGAACTCGCTTTCCGGCATCGCCGCAAGCAATCTGCCCTGCGCCGGCGTCGTCGTCCATACCAGCCCGTAATGATCGCCTTCCGGCAGCAAGGCCATCGGGCCCTCGGGAGTAAAGCGCTCGTACGCCACCCCGCGGTGCGGCTCGTTCCTCCAGAGCTTCGCAACCAGCGCAACCTGCTTGTAATCGTGTCGATGGCGGACATTGCCGGCGACGATATCGCCGCCGCCATCGGCGACGGCGGCCAATCGCGCCGTCCATTCGCAGGCGGCGCCTTCGCGCTCGCCGCGGATGCGTGCGTACGCTGGCGTCGCGTCGACCTTGCTGACAGTGACGCCGTGATCTACGGCCAAGCCGGCGCGGGCGAGCCCCGCATCGAGCGCCGCCTGCAACGCCCGATAGCTGACAACGTAGCCGAGCGCGGGCACGCCGTGCTCGTGCGCATCCAGGCGCGCTGCGCCGAAACCGCCGCGCTGCGACACGTCGATGGCGGTAATTGCCGTCACCGCGCCCGCGGCGCCCGCGACGGCGCTCCAGACGCCGAGGCGATCGAAAATCAGCCGCGCGCCGTGCGACAACGCCAGCGAACGATCGCCGGACGCCAAGGTGTCGCGCGCACGCGCGTCCAGGCTGACCACGTCGAGATCGCCGCCGGCGAGCGCAAGCGCCAGCGTCGCGCCGACCGGACCCGCGCCGACGATGACGACGTCGTTCAACACGCTTGAAGTGCCTCGCCGAAAACGTCTGAAGTCACGGACAGATCGGCGGCGATCCGCCGTCAGTGCTGCATCAGCGCTTCGATGTCGGCGACGGTCTTCGGCGCCGCCGCGGTCAGGTTTTCATTGGCCGTGGCGCTGACCAGCACGTCGTCCTCGATGCGCACGCCGATATCCCAGAATTCCTCGGGCACCTTGTCGCCGGGCCGGATATAGCATCCCGGCTCGACGGTAAGCAGCATGCCCGGCTCGAGCAGGCGCGACTCGCCGTTGACGCGATACAGGCCGACGTCGTGCACGTCGAGGCCGAGCCAGTGGCCGGCGCGATGCATGTAGAACTGCTTGTATGCACCGGATTCGAGCACCGCATCGAGCGAGCCCTCGCAAAGCTTCAGATCGATCAGGCCCTGCGCCAGCACGCGCTCGGCGACCTCGTGGTAGGCATGAAACGGGCGCCCCGGCGCTACTGCGTCGATGCAGGCGAGTTGCGCGGCCAGGACCAGCTCGTAGACATCCTTCTGCGGACCGCTGAACCTGCCGCCGACCGGAAAGGTGCGCGTGACGTCCGACGCATAACCCTCGTACTCGCAGCCGGCGTCGATCAGCAGCAGATCGCCGGATTGCATCTGCCGGTTGTTATCGCGGTAGTGCAGGACGCAGGCGTTCGGCCCGGATGCGACGATCGACGGGTACGCGACCGCCTGCGCGCCCGAGCGGAGGAACTCGTGCATCAGTTCGGCCTCGACCTGATACTCATACCAGTCGGCGCGCGTGCGGGCCATCGCCCGACGATGGGCTCCGCAGGAAATCTCGGCGGCCCGGCGCATCAGCTTCAGCTCCTGCTCGTCCTTGGTCAGGCGCATCGCCGAAAGCGCCGCGCGCACGTCGACGACCACTTCCGGCGCGGCGACGCCGGTGCGCACCCGACTGCGGACTTCATTCAAGGTCGTGGTGATCAGGTCGTCCCACGCCGGATAGCCGCCGATCGGCGTGAACACGGCGGGCCGATCGCCGCTCCAGTCGGTGAGTCTCGTCTGCAGCTCGCCGATCGAATACGCCTCGTCGAAGCCGAAAATCTCACGCGCGGCGTCGGGGCCGTAGCGAAAGCCGTCCCAGATCTCACGCTCGGGATTTTTGTCCCGGCACAGCAAGATCTGCTTGGAATCGCCTTCGTCCGCTCCGGCGAGCAGCACGACGACGGCTTCGGCTTCGGGAAATCCGCAAAGGTAATAGAAATGGCTGTCCGGCCGGTACGGATAGTGGGTGTCGGCGTTGCGGATCGCTTCGGGCGCCGTCGGGATCGCGGCGATCCCGCCACCGCTCTGGCGACGCATGTCGGCAATCAATCGCGCGCGGCGCGCACGGTGGTGCTGGTGACTGTGGTTCATCGTTGGATTGCGTGGCGCGGCGGGGCAAGGCGCCATTATAGGCGCACCGCGCCCCGCTCGCCGAGCATGCGGTAACATCGGTTCGTGGCGCAGTCTTCCTTCGCTCATTCGCCGCCGACCGCCGATGCGCTGCGCGATGCCAAGCGCACGTTGCGCGAGCGCGTGCTTGGCGCGCGCGATTCCCTGCCGCCCGAGTTTCGCGCGGCGGCAAGCGCGGCGATCGGGGAGGCACTCGCGGGTCGCGATGATTTCGCGACGGCCTCGACGGTGCTGCTGACGCTGCCGTTCGGCAGCGAGTGGGACTCGATGCCGCTGTTGCTGGCCGCGCTGGAACGGGGCAAGACGGTCGTGTTGCCGCGCGTCAACGCGACGGAGCGCACGCTGGAGCTTTGCCGGCTGACCGAGCCGACACGCGACGTCCTGCCCGGCTATCGCGGCATACCCGAGCCGCAATCGCACTGCGCGCTGATCGCTGCCGACGCGATCGATTGGGTGCTGGTGCCCGGCGTTGCGTTCGACCCGGCCGGGCACCGCCTCGGTTATGGCGGCGGCTATTACGACAGGCTGCTTCCCCAGCTGCGGAGCGACGCGGCGAGGATCGCGGGCGGCTATGAAGTCCAGTTGGTCGATCGCGTGCCGGCCACAACGCATGACGTGCCGGTGCAGGCGCTCGCGACCGAGCTTCGGACCTTGCCGATGCCTGAATAGCTGGGCGCCCTCGGGGCGTCGGCGGTTTTGGAAATGGTTTCCACGATGTGGTATTCTCAGACGAGCCCCGAGCCGCTGGGTGCCGCGTCGCAGCAATGCGGTGCAATGCCGCGACGCATACAATCGAATTTTCGCGCGACCGCTTGAGGGATCGTCGAAGGAGTACCGCATGGATATCAAACCGGATGTCGACCCGCAGGAAACGCGCGAATGGCTGGACGCGATCGACGGCGTGATCGAGCACGAAGGTCCGGACCGCGCGCACTTCCTGATCGAACAGGTGATCGACAAGGCGCGCCGATCGGGCGCGTACATGCCGTTTTCGGCCAATACCGCCTATATCAATACGATCCCGGTCGATAAGCAGGTCCGGATCCCCGGCGACCAGGCGATCGAGCACCGCATCCGGTCATACGTGCGCTGGAACGCGATGGCGATGGTCGTGCGCGCGAACAAGCACACCAACGTCGGCGGCCACATCGCCAGCTTCGCCTCGGCGGCGACGCTGTACGACACCGGCTTCAATCATTTCTGGCACGCGCCGTCGGCCGAGCACGGCGGCGATCTGGTGTTCGTCCAGGGCCATTCGTCACCCGGCGTCTACGCCCGTGCCCACATGCTCGGCCGCTTCACCGACGAGCAGATGGACAACTTCCGGCAGGAGGTCGACGGCAAGGGCGTCTCCTCGTATCCGCATCCGTGGCTGATGCCCGACTTCTGGCAGTTCCCGACGGTATCGATGGGGCTGGGCCCGCTGATGGCGATCTACCAGGCCCGCTTCATGAAGTATCTGGAGGATCGCGGCCTGGCCAAGACCGAGGGCCGCAAGGTCTGGTGTTTCTGCGGCGACGGCGAAATGGACGAGCCCGAATCGATGGGCGCGATCGGCATGGCCGCGCGCGAGACGCTGGACAACCTGATCTTCGTCATCAACTGCAACCTGCAGCGGCTCGACGGCCCGGTGCGCGGCAACAGCAAGATCATCCAGGAGCTAGAGGCCGAGTTTCGCGGCGCCGGGTGGAACGTGATCAAGGTCATCTGGGGCTCGCGCTGGGACGCGCTGCTGGCGCGCGACAAGCAGGGCATCCTGATGCGCCGGATGATGGAATGCGTTGACGGCGAGTATCAGACGTTCAAGTCGAAGGACGGCGCCTACGTGCGCGAATACTTCTTCAACACGCCCGAGCTCAAGGCGCTGGTGGCCGACTACTCGGACGAGGAGATCTGGAATCTGAACCGCGGCGGCCACGATCCGCACAAGGTCTACGCCGCCTACCGGTCTGCCGTCGACCACAAGGGCCAGCCGACGGTGATACTCGCCAAGACGATCAAGGGCTACGGCATGGGCGAGGCCGGCGAGGCGCAGAACATCACGCACCAGCAGAAAAAGATGTCGGGCGACTCGATGCGGCACTTTCGCGATCGCTTCCAGATTCCGGTGCCCGACGACAAGCTCGACGAAATCCCGTACGTCAAGTTTCCGCCGGGATCGGCCGAGGCCGAATACATGAAGGCCCGGCGCATGGAGCTCGGCGGATTTCTGCCGACGCGCCGTAAAAAGTCCTCCTCGCTCCCGGTGCCCGGGCTCGCGGCGCTCGAGCGCTTCCTGAAGAGCACCGAAGATCGCGAGATCTCGACGACCATGGCGTTCGTGCAGATTCTGCAGACGCTTCTGCGCGACAAGAACATCGGCAAGCACATCGTGCCGATCGTGCCGGATGAGTCGCGCACCTTCGGCATGGAAGGCATGTTTCGCCAGCTCGGCATATGGAATCAGCTCGGCCAGCTCTATACACCGCAGGACGCCGATCAGCTGATGTTCTACAAGGAAAGCAAGGGCGGCCAGGTGCTGCAGGAAGGCATCAACGAGCCGGGCGCGATGTGCGACTGGATGGCGGCGGCGACCAGCTATTCGACGCACGGCGTGCCGATGATCCCCTTCTACATCTTCTATTCGATGTTCGGCTTCCAGCGAGTCGGCGATCTGGCCTGGGCCGCCGGCGACATGCGCTCTCGCGGCTTCCTGCTCGGCGGCACCGCCGGGCGGACGACGCTGAACGGCGAAGGCCTGCAGCATGAGGACGGGCATTCGCACGTCTACGCCGCGACAATCCCGAATTGCGTCTCGTACGATCCGAGCTTCGGCTACGAGCTGGCCGTCATCATCCAGGACGGGCTGCGGCGCATGTACGCCGAGCAGCAGGACGTCTATTACTACCTGACGGTGATGAACGAGAACTACGCACACCCGGCGATGCCCGAAGGCGCCGCTCCCGACATCATCAAGGGCATGTATCTGTTCAAGGCCGGCGCCGGCCGCGCCGGCGCAAAGGCCAAGGCACCGCGCGTCCAGCTGCTTGGCTCGGGCGTGATCCTGCGCGAGGCGATCGCGGCGGCCGAGCTGCTCAAGTCGGACTGGGGCGTCGACGCCGACCTGTGGGGCTGCACCTCGTTCACCGAGCTCGCGCGCGAAGGCGATGCCGCGTCGCGCTGGAACATGATGCATCCTACCGACGCGCCGCGCGTGCCGCATGTGACGGCGCGACTCGCCGAGACTGTAGGCCCGGTCATCGCGGCGACCGACTATGTGCGCGCCTTTGCCGGACAGATCAGGGAATTCGTGCCGCGCCGTTACGTCGTCCTCGGCACCGATGGCTTCGGTCGCTCCGACACGCGCGAAAAGCTGCGCCGCTTTTTCGAGGTCGACCGCTGGTACATCACCGTCGCGGCGCTGAAGGCTTTGGCTGACGAAGGCACGCTGCCCGCCGCCAAAGTGGCCGAGGCGATCTCGAAATACGGCATCGACGCGGCGAAGGCCGCGCCGTGGACGGTCTGATGCGGCGTCGACGGCGTTGTTCGCCGTTGCCGGCCAGCCTTTGAGGTCGCGATGAGCACAATCGAAGTCAAGGTTCCTGACATCGGCGACTTCACCGATGTGCCGGTGATCGAGGTCCTGGTCAAAGCGGGCGACACGGTCAAGGCCGAGGATTCGCTGGTTACGCTGGAGTCGGACAAGGCGACGATGGACGTGCCGGCGCCGGCAGCCGGCGTGATCAAATCGCTTGGCGTCAAGGTCGGCGACAAAGTCAGCGAAGGCCATCTGATCCTGACCTTGGAGGAAGCGGCTGGCGCCGCCGCACCGGCAGAAGCCGCGTCTGCGGCCAAGGCCGCCCAACCGGCTGCGCCCGCGACCGCACCGGCGGCGCCCGCAGCGGCAACGCCACCGCCGCCGCCCGCGGCTGCGTCAGCGGCCGCGCCAACGGCGGGCGCCCCGCCGGTGCAAGCGCCCGCGGCGCCGAGCGCTCCGATCGACGATGCGGCCTTCCGCAAAGCGCACGCCTCGCCATCGGTCCGCGCGCACGCACGCGCGCTGGGCGTCGACCTGTCGCAGATCAAGGGCAGCGGCCCGGCCGGGCGAATCCTTCAGGAGGACGTTGAGAATTACGTCAAACAGGTGGTGAGCGGCGCCAAGGTCGCCAGCGCGGTCGCCGGCGCGGGCGGCGCCGCGCTCGGCTTGCTGCCGTGGCCGCAAGTCGATTTCGCCAAGTTCGGCCCGATCGAAACCAGGCCGCTGTCGAGAATCAAGAAGATCGCGGGCGCCAATCTGCACCGCAACTGGGTGCTGATTCCGCACGTCACCAATCACGACGACGCCGACATCACCGAGCTCGAAGCGTTTCGAGTGCAGCTCAACAAGGAAAACGAAAAAGCCGGGATCAAGGTGACGCTGCTGGCGTTCCTGATCAAGGCCTGCGTCTGGACGCTGAAGAAATTTCCCGAGTTCAACGCTTCGCTCGAAGGCGAGAACCTGGTGCTCAAGAAGTACTACCACATCGGTTTCGCCGCCGACACGCCGAACGGTCTTGTCGTGCCGGTCATCAGGAATGCCGACCAGAAAGGCGTGCTGGCGATTGCCGGCGAAATGGCGGAGCTCTCGGCGAAGGCGCGCGAAGGCAAGCTCGGTCCGGCCGACATGCAGGGCGGATGTTTTTCGATCTCCAGCCTGGGCGGGATCGGCGGAACGTATTTCACGCCTATCATCAATGCACCTGAAGTCGCGATCCTCGGCGTGTGCCGGTCGAGCATGCGACCGGTCTGGGACGGCAAGCAATTCGCGCCGAGGCTGATACTGCCGCTGTCGCTTTCGTGGGACCACCGCGTAATCGACGGCGCGGCAGCCGCCCGCTTCAACAGCTATCTCGCCTCGCTGCTGGCCGACATGCGGCGCACGATGCTCTGAAGATGCGCGTCGTCAGACACTGGTTCGCCGTTCTTCTGCTCGCCGCGCTGGCGAATCCCTGTTCCGCTGCGGAGGACTTGTTGACCATTCCGACGCGCGCGCGACGACGGTTGCCGCTCGAGCCCGTATTCCGGCGCCGAACGCCTGGCGAAGAGATTTCCGCTGGCCAGCGTCTGCGGCGGCGATCCGCCGCAGAGCGAGCCGTGCGAGGCCATGTCTCAGCACGGGTACCCGGGCCGCGAGGCGCCGACGACGCAGGCGATCCGGAACTGGATGCTCGGACGCGAGTTCGCGCGCGAGATCCAATGATGCTGTTCCCGGCGACCGTCTCGACGCCCTTCTGCCGGATCCGATCGAGGACGCAATGAGCACGATCGAAGTCAAGGTTCCTGACATCGGCGACTTCACCGACGTGCCGGTGATCGAGGTCCTGGTCAAACCGGGCGACACGGTCAAGGTCGAGGATTCGCTGGTTACGCTCGAGTCGGACAAGGCGACGATGGATGTTCCGGCGCCGGCAGCCGGCGTGGTCAAATCGCTCGGCGTCAAGGTCGGCGACAAGGTCAGCGAAGGCGCGCTGCTGCTGACGCTCGAGACAACGGCGGCCGCAGCGCCGGCGGCGCGGCCCGCCGCCGGATCGGCGCGCGACACGCCCAGTGCGCAGGCCGCGCCCACTGCGCAGGCCCCGCCAACGGCGCCCTCTGCGCCAACCACGCCGGCCGCAGCCAAACCGCAGCCGGCGCCCCAGGCAGCACCTGCAGCGGCCGCACCCCGCGCTGCCGATGAATATCGCGGTGCGGTCGACATCGAATGCCAGATGGTCGTCATAGGCTCCGGCCCGGGCGGCTACAGCGGCGCGTTCCGCGCCGCGGACCTTGGCCTCAAGACCGTGCTGATCGAGCGTTATTCGACCTTGGGCGGCGTGTGCCTGAACGTCGGCTGCATTCCTTCCAAGGCGCTGCTGCACGCGGCCAAGGTCATCGACGAAGCGGAGGAAATGGGCCATTTTGGCGTGACTTTCGGCAAGCCGGCGATCGATCTGTCCAAGTTGCGAGGCTGGAAGGAATCGGTGGTCCGCAAGCTGACCGGCGGCCTGTCGGGACTGGCCAAGCAGCGCAAGGTCAGCGTCGTCACCGGCGTCGCGCGCTTCGTCGATACGCATCACATCGAAGTGAGCGCCGGCGGCAAGAAGCAGATCGTCAAGTTCGAGCACTGCATCATCGCCGCCGGCTCGCAGGCGGCGAAGCTGCCATTTGTTCCCGACGATCCGCGCGTCATCGATTCGACCGGTGCGCTCGAGCTCGAGGGCATGCCCGGGCACATGCTGGTCATCGGCGGCGGCATCATCGGCATGGAGATGGCGCAGGTCTATTCGGCGCTCGGCGCGAAGATCACCGTCGTCGAGATGCTGAGCCAGCTGATGACGGGCGCGGATCCCGACCTGGTGCGGCCATTCGCCAGGCGGATGGAAAAACGCTACGAAAAGATCATGCTGAAGACGCGCGTGACCAAGGTCGAAGCGCAGAAGGATGGCCTCAAGGTCTGGTTCGAAGGCGAGCAGGCACCCGCCGCGCCGCAGCTCTACGACCGGGTGCTGGTTGCCGTCGGACGCTCGCCGAACGGAAAGAAGATCGACGCCGAGCGTGCCGGCGTCGTCGTCGACGAGCGCGGCTTCATTCCGGTCGATGGCCAGTTGCGGACCAACGTCGCGCATATCTTCGCGATCGGAGACGTCGCCAGGCAGCCGATGCTGGCGCACAAGGCGGTGCATGAGGCACACGTCGCCGCCGAGGCTGCGGCCGGCGAGAAATCCTGGTTCGACGCCCGCGTGATTCCATCGGTCGCGTTCACCGATCCCGAGCTCGCCTGGGTCGGCGTCACCGAGGAGGAAGCCAAGGCGCAGGGCATCAAGTACGGCAAGGCGGCGTTTCCGTGGGCGGCCAGCGGCCGCTCGCTTTCGCTCGGACGCGACGAAGGCATCACCAAGCTTATCTTCGACCAGCAGACGCACCGCATCATCGGCGGCGGCATCGTTGGGCCGAACGCGGGCGACCTGATTGCCGAAGTCGCGCTGGCGATTGAAATGGGCTGCAATGCAGAAGACATCGGCAAGACGATCCACCCGCATCCGACGCTGTCCGAGACCGTCGGCATGGCCGCCGAAGTTTTCGCCGGGACGATTACCGATCTCTACATCCCGAAAAAGAAATAGGCCGCCAGCCGGTCTGGGCCCGGGTCGATAACCTGATGGCCAGGAGGCCGGCGCACATCGCCAAGCTTGCGGCATGGACACTGGCCGGGACGGCGCTGATCGTGCCGGTGCTGGCGGTGCTGATCAATCTGCGCGATCCGGAAATCTCGGGAGAGGCGCGCGCGATGGCGCGCTTCGAGCTGCCCGCGATTCCCCCCGAGGGCAACGCCTATGTCGCCCTGCTCGGCCTCACTGCGCCGCGGCGCGTCGATCCGATGGCCGAGGGCAAGCGCCTGGCCGCCGAGCACGACGGTGCGCTCTCGGCCGATCCATTCGCCCGGGAGCGTCTGCCGCACGAAGAGCGCGAGGCCGACTCGGATCAGGATGACCATCTCGCTTTCACCGGAGACCTCGACGCCGGCTGCGACATCTTCAGCGAGCCCTGCCTGCCGTTCGCCCGGGCCCGCGACCAGGCTGTCCACGCACTCTTCGCCGGCAACCGCCTGCTGATCGATCGGTACGAACAGGCGCGGCGACTGCCGGGATTCGCCGCCGTTCCGATCGCGGACAAGCGTCGCGCCGACATCGAGCGCAGCAATCTCGGCCGGGTGCACGCCGTGTTGCTGACGGTGGCTGCGCTGGATGCGCAAGAGCTGCACGCAGCCGAGGCTTGCGGCTTCCTGCAAGCCGACGGCGCGTTCTGGCGGCGGATGCTCTCCGGGGCCGGCACCTTGGGCGACAAGCTGTCGGCATTTCGCGCGCTCGCCGAGGATGCGCGCCTTGCCAGCGAACTGCTCGCATCGAAGGCGTTCGATGCCGCCTCTTGCGGGCCTTCGCTACGCATGTTGCTCGCACCGCTGACCGCCAAGGAGCTGAGCCTGGCAGACGCCTTCAGGATGGCGTTCGTGCCGAGGGCGCGCTTGCTTGCCAGCTGGCCCGATCCGGCGATCAGCATCGAGCCCGAATCATGGGCCGATCGCCACCTGAAGGAAACACCGATCTACGACTTGTTTTATCGGCGCAACGCATCGATCAACCGCAGCGCAGAGATTTACGCCGGGCTCGCTGCGCTCGCCGAGCAACCGACGCCGCGCTTCATTGACGCCCGCGACGGATTCGTCGCCGACAACGGCGACCTCGTGTCGCTCGGGCCATCGTGGATCTACAATCCGCTGGGCAAGACGCTTGTCGCCCGGCACCTGCCGCTGCACATCGACTACATCGCGCACGCGCACGGCGTCGCCGCGTATGTGAAGCTGGTGCGCATGCAGCTCGAGTTGAAGGTCGCGGCCGTTTCGCTCGCGGACGTGCCGCAGTTCCTCGAGCGCGCGGGGCCGGATAGCGCGAACCCGCTGGACGGCCGGCCGTTTCGCTGGGACCGCGAGCATCGCAGCCTGTCGTTCGATCCGCTTGACCGGCGCTGGCGCCGATGGGGGACGAGTGTCACGATTGCCGGGCCATGATTCGATGCTGATGCATCGTCGGCGGGAGCCGGTTTTGTTACGATGAGGGTTCGATGCGCAATATTCCGACAGCGATGACCCAGGACGAACTCAAGCAGATGGTCGCGCGCGAGGCGATCAAGTATGTCGTCGACGATGCCTATATCGGCGTCGGCAGCGGCTCGACCGCCAATTTTTTCATCGATGAGCTCGCCGCCATCAAGGGGCGCATCCGGGGCGCGGTGGCGAGCTCGGTCAAGACCGCCGAGCGACTGCGCAAACACGCGATTCCCGTGGTCGAGCTCACCGCCGTCGATTCGCTGCCGGTATACATCGACGGCGCCGACGAGACCACCGCGCACGGGGCGATGATCAAGGGAGGCGGCGGTGCGCTGACGCGGGAGAAGATCGTTGCCGCCGTCGCCGCGAAATACGTCTGCATCGTCGACCAGTCCAAGCTGGTCGGCGTGCTCGGCAACTTCCCGCTGCCGGTCGAGGTGATCCCGATGGCCAAGAGCCACGTCGCCCACGAGCTGGTCAAGCTCGGCGGCCGGCCCGAATTGCGCGCCGGGTTCATCACCGACAACGGGAATGTAATCCTCGACGTGGCGGATTTGCGCATCCTGAATCCGACGGAGCTCGAAGCGCGCATCAACAATATCGTCGGTGTCGTGACCAACGGCCTGTTCGCCATTCGAGGCGCGGATGTCATCCTGGTCGGGACGCCGACCGGCGTCATGACGCTCGACGCGCATCGGTTCTAGCGGGTCCTCGCGCCAGGCCATAGAATGCAGCCATGACGAACCTGAGCGTTCCCCATCTCGACCTTGCCGCCTACATGCGCGAGGTCGGCGAACGGGCCCGCGCGGCGGCGCGCGTCGTCGCGCGAGCGCCGACAAAGGCAAAGGACGCCGCGCTGGAAGCCGCGGCCGCCGCGATCGAACGCGACGCCCGGGCGCTGCTCGCCGCGAACGCGGCCGATGTCGCGGCATCGCGCGCCGCCGGCGACGACGATGCATTCATCGACCGGCTGGCGTTGAACCCCGAACGCGTTGCCGCGATGGCGGACGGCCTGCGCCAGGTCGCCGCATTGCCCGACCCGGTGGGCGAGATCACCGAACTCAAATACCGGCCGACCGGCATCCAGGTCGGGCGGATGCGCGTACCGCTCGGCGTGATCGGCATCGTTTACGAATCGCGGCCGAACGTGACGGCCGACGCCGCCTCGCTGTGCCTCAAATCGGGCAATGCGGCCATCCTGCGCGGCGGGTCCGAAGCGATGCGTTCCAACCAGGCGATCGCCGCGTGCATGCACGAAGGCCTCGCCGCGGCCGGCCTGCCCGAGGACGCGGTTCAGGCGATCGCGACCAGCGATCGCGCCGCCGTGGGCATGCTCGCGACAATGGACCGCTATGTCGACGTGCTGGTGCCGCGCGGCGGCAAGGGTCTGATCCAGCGCGTGGCCGACGAAGCGACGGTGCCGGTGATCAAGCATCTGGACGGCGTCTGTCATGTGTTCATCGACGAGCACGCCGACGTCGACATGGCGATCCGCATCGCCGACAACGCCAAGACGCAGCGCTACAGTCCG
Organism: Casimicrobiaceae bacterium; assembly: GCA_035996965.1. Classification (GTDB taxonomy): domain Bacteria; phylum Pseudomonadota; class Gammaproteobacteria; order Burkholderiales; family Casimicrobiaceae; genus PALSA-1003. Next base: position 50,661 of record DASYJB010000011.1, read on the forward strand.
TGCAACACGATGGAGACGCTGCTGGTGCACGAGCGCGTCGCCGCGCAGGTGCTGGTCCCTCTGGCACGGATCTACGCCGACAAGGGCGTCGAGCTCCGCGGCGACGCCGCCGCGCGCGGGCTCGTCCCGGCGATGAAACCGGCGACCGAACAGGACTGGACGACCGAATACCTGGCACCGATCCTCGCCATCCGCGTCGTGGCAAGCCTCGATGCGGCAATCGAGCACATCGCCCGCTATGGCTCGCAGCACACCGACGCGATCGTCACTTCGCACTACGACAACGCGATGCGGTTCTTGCGCGAAGTCGATTCGAGCTCGGTGATTGTCAATGCGTCGACACGGTTCGCCGACGGCTTCGAGTACGGCCTGGGCGCCGAGATCGGTATTTCGACCAACAAGCTGCACGCTCGCGGCCCGGTGGGCCTCGAAGGCCTGACCAGCCAGAAATGGATCGTGCTCGGCACCGGGCAGATCCGCGGCTGATGCCGTCCGCCGCGCCGCCAGGCGCCTGATGTCGACGTCGGTCACGCTCTCGATCGGCACCAACACGGTGATCGCCGCTGCCAAGGGCTTCGGCTGGTTCGTCACCGGGTCGCCGACGCTGTTCGCCGAGACGATCCACTCGCTCGCCGACGTGGCCAATCAGGTCCTGCTGAAGACCGGCGAGGTGCGCGCCAGGATGCCCGCCGACGGCGAGCATCCGTTCGGACACGGCCAGGAAAAATACTTCTGGGCGCTGGTTTCCGCCGTCAGTGTGTTCTTCGTCGGCTGCGGGCTCAATGTCTACCACGGCATCCATGCGCTGATCGTGCTCGCGCCGGTCGAGCCGTTCACGCCGCTGGTGCTCGGCCTATTGCTGCTCGCCTTCGTGCTGGAATCGTTCACGCTGGTCGTCGCCCTGCGCGAGATCGGCGGCTGGAAGGGCGTGCTCGCCAACCGCCACAACACGACCGTGCTCGCGGTCGTCCTCGAAGACGCCGTCGCGCTGTTCGGGATCGTGCTGACGCTGGTCGTCGCCGGGGTATCGTTCGCGTGGGGACCGCACCCGGCATTCGACGCCGCGGTCGCAATCGTGGTGGGCGCGATGCTCGGCGCGATGGCGCTATTTCTGGCGTCGATCAACCGCCGGCTGCTGATCGACATCTCCGACGTCGACCTCGATCGCGCCGCGCAACGATTCCTCGGCGAGCAGGGTGTCGCCGCCGAGGTGAGCTCGGTCGTCGTCGATGACGATCATACCGTCGTGTTCCTGCGGGCGCTGCCCGGCAGCGCCCGCCCATTCGACACCTCGGATTCCTATGCGCTGGGCGAGGCCCTGAAGGCGCAGCTGCTGGCCGCCGCCGGCAAGACGATCGATGAGGTCTACTGGAAATTCCCGCTGGCGCCCGGGCTGGCCGGCGCGACAAGCGATCGATGATGCAAGCGACGCAGCAGCAGATACTCGACTTCTGGTTCGGCCCGCCGGGCGGCGCCGACTATGGTACGACGCGCGATGCCTGGTTTCGCAAGAACGCTGCTTTCGACGCCGAGATCCGGCTGCGGTTCGGCGCAGTGATCGACACCGCGCTGGGCGGCGGCCTCGCCGACTGGACCGCCCCGCGCGCCGCGCTCGCGCGGATAATCGTGCTCGACCAGTTCACGCGCAACTGTTATCGCGACTCGGCACGCGCGTTCGCCGGCGACGCCCAGGCACTTGCGGCTGCGACCGCCGCCGTCGATCATGAGCAGGACCGCGAGCTGATTCCGGTCGAGCGCTGGTTCCTGTACATGCCGTTCGTGCACGCTGAATCGCCTGTCGCCCAGGCTCGCTCGCTGGCGCTGTTCACGCGGCTTGCGCACGAGACCGGCCTCGCCGATCCGCTGGCATGGGCGGAGAAGCACGCCGTTATCATCCGTCGCTTCGGCCGATATCCGCATCGCAACACATTGCTCGGCCGCGCATCGACAGCGGAGGAAATCGCCTTTCTCGGGACGCAGGGCAGCAATTTCTGAACGCTGAGCTAACATCTGCCAATGGATCTGATTGAAGTCACGCTGGGACTGCTGCTTGCGGTCGCCGCCGTGGCCGCGCTCGGCAAATGGGTCGGAGCGCCGCTGCCGCTGCTGCTCGTCGCCGGCGGCGTGTGCCTGTCGTTCCTGCCGGGTTTCCGCTCGCTCTCGATCGCGCCGGACATCTTTTTTCTGTTGTTCATTCCGCCGCTGCTGTTCGCCGACGCCTGGTTGATACCCAAGCGCGACCTGCTCAAGGTGATCCGGCCGGTGCTGCTGCTCGCCTTCGGCCTCGTGTTCTTGACGGTGCTGGTCGTCGGCTATTTGATGCATTGGCTGGTTCCCGACCTCCCGCTCGCGGCGGCATTCGCGCTCGGCGCAGTGATCTCGCCGACCGACGCGGTCGCGGTCAGGGCGGTCACCTCGAAACTCGCGATTCCCTCGCGCGTCTCGACGATCGTCGACGGCGAAAGCCTGATCAACGACGCATCGGGGCTGATCGCGTTCAAGTTCGCGATCGCGGCGGCGATGACCGGCGCCTTCAGCGGGGAGAGCGCCGCGCTGCAGTTCTTCGTCTCGTCGGGCGGCGGCTTCCTGCTCGGACTGGCGATTGCCTGGACGATAGGCCAGGCGCGGGTCGGCCTGCGCCGGTTCTGTGCCGACGACCCGACGATCCAGACGGTGATCTCGCTGCTGACGCCCTACGCGGCGTATCTAGCGGCTGAGGCGCTGGGCGTCGGCACCATCCTGGCCGTCGTCGGCGCGGGACTCTACGCCGGCGCGCACGACCTCAGGAATCTCGACGCCGCGACGCGCGCGCATTCGTGGGAAGTGTGGCGAATGGTGCTGTTCGCGTTCAACGGCCTGGTGTTCGTGCTGCTCGGCGTCGAGCTGCATTCGATCATCGGCGCGCTGTCGCGCTCGAGCGCGCTCGAGCTCGCCGGCTACGCGCTGGCGCTGTCGGCCATCGTGATCGTGCTGCGCATCCTCTGGGTCTTTCCTGCCGCGTACCTGCCGTTGCTGCTGTCGCGGCGGATTCGCGAACGCGAAGGCGTGCACAGTCCGCGCGCGGTATTCCTGACCGGATGGGCGGGCATACGCGGCTCGATCACGCTGGCCGCCGCGCTTTCGATTCCGTTCGTGACCTCCACCGGGGCGCCGTTTCCGGGCCGCGAGCTGATCATCCTGCTCGCGGCGAGCGTGATCATCGTCACGCTGCTGGTCAACGGAATGACGCTTCCGCTGCTGATTCGCTGGCTCGATATCCACGGGGACCGCATCGCCGAGCGCGAGGAGCGCGCCGCCCGCATCGCGACCGCTCAGGCGGCGATCGAGAGCTTGCGCAAGCGTCTGCCGCGGCTGACGAACAGCGAGGAGACCGCGTTCGCGAATTCGCTGCTCGGGCAATACGAGCAGCGGCTGCAGCGCTATTCGGCCAATGCGGAGAGAAGGAACCGGCTCGACGCCCAGCACGCGAGCGAGCGCCGGATCTGGCTGGCGGCGATCGACGCCGAGCGCGCCGAGCTGATGCAGATGCGCGAAACCGACGTGATCAACGATGCCGTGCTGCGCCGCCTCCAGGTCGATCTGGACCTGGAGGAAACGCGCATCACCGGTGCGGCACGCGATGCGATCTGAACACGGCCTCGCGCGCGGCGTCGCCGCCGGTAGTGCGAAAGCGTGCCGGCGATGAGCGGGACGATCGGCATCCTCGGCGGGACTTTCGATCCGATTCACTACGGACATCTGCGCGCCGCCGCCGAGGTGCGGGACCAGTTGCGCCTCGACGAGGTGCGTCTGATTCCCGCCAGCGTTCCGCCACACCGGCCGGCTCCGGTGGCACCCGCTGAAGCGCGGCTTGCAATGACAATGCTGGGCTGCGCGGAGTTTCCCGGTCTCATTGCCGACGATCGCGAGATCCGGCGGCCGGGACCGAGCTACACCGTGCAGACGCTGCAGGAAATGCACGACGAGAATGCGGGCCGGCCGCTGGCGATGATCATCGGCAGCGACGCCTTCTGCGGCATTGCGAGCTGGCGGCGCTGGGAGCAGCTTTTCACGCTCGCGCATTTCATCGTCATCGACCGTCCGGACCGACCTTTCGCGCTGGACGCGCTGGAACCGGCGCTGAAAATCCAGTGCGAGCGGCGACTGACCACCGATCCGATGCGGCTGTCGCGGCAGCTCGCCGGCGCAGTCCTGCGGCTGGCGGTGACGCCGCAGCCGATTTCGGCGACCGCGCTGCGCGCGGCGCTCGCCGACGGAGCCGAGGCACGAGCGCGAATCCGCGGTTTGCTTCCCGCCGCCGTTCTGGCTTATATTGAACGCAACCAACTCTATCGATCCGTTCCGGATGCGCGCTAACAAGATTCAGAAGACCGCAATCACCGCCCTCGAAGACATCAAAGCCCGCGACATCACCGTGCTGGATGTCCGCAAGCTCACCAGCCTCTACGACACGCTGATCATTGCCACCGCCGAATCGGGCCGGCAGGCGGGTGCGCTGGCGCGCCACGTCCGCGATTCGCTGAAGGCGGCAGGTGCGACGATCGTCGGCGTCGAAGGCGAGGCGTCGGGCGAGTGGGTGCTGGTCGATGCCGGCGAGATCGTCGTGCACATCATGCAGCCGGCGGTGCGCACCTACTACAATCTCGAAGAGCTCTGGACGCCGCCGGAACCGCGGCGCCGCGCCCGCGCAGTCGCAGCATAGCGCGGCGCATCCGGGCGCGCGATGAAGCTCCGTCTCGTCGCGCTGAATGCAAGGCTTCCGGCCTGGGTCGCCGCCGGCTACGCCGAATATGCGCGCCGGCTGGCGCGCGATTTCACCCTCGACCTCATCGAGCTCAAGCCCGAGCCGCGCGATCGCGGCAAAAGCACGGCGCAGATCCTCACCGCCGAAGCGGCGCGGATTGCCGACGCGACCGGCGGCTATCATGTCGTCGCGCTCGACGAGCGCGGCCAATCCTGGACGACGGCGCAATTCGCCGCGAAGCTCGCCGCCTGGCGCGAGCGCGCGCTGGCGGTCGCGTTCGTCATTGGCAGCGCGGACGGGCTGGCTCCTGTCGTCAAGCGCAACGCGGATGCGGTGCTCGCGCTTTCCGCGCTAACATTGCCGCACGGGCTTGCACGGGTCGTGCTCGCCGAACAGCTGTATCGCGCAACGAGCATGCTGTCGGGACATCCGTACCATCGCGAATGAGCACGCTCTTCATGCTGACCGAGCGTCCGTCGGTCTATCTGGCTTCGAAAAGCCCGCGCCGGCAGGAGTTGCTTCGGCAGATCGGCGTCGAATTCGAGGAGCTGCTGCTGCGCGAGGCGCCGGGGCGCCGGCGCGACATCGTCGAGGTCCCGCGCAAGGACGAAGCTCCGTTCGAATACGTCAAGCGCGTCGCGCGCACCAAGGCCGCCGTCGGCTGGCATCGTATGGGCCGCCGCGAGTTGCCGCCGAAGCCGGTGCTCGCGGCGGATACCGAAGTCGTCGTCGACGGTGTCGTGCTGGGCAAGCCCGACGACGCACCCGACGCGGCTTCGATGCTGGAGCGATTGTCGGGCCGCACGCACGACGTCCTGACCGCCGTGGCGATCCGCTGGAACGCGCAGATCGTGCTCGGCTTGTCGGTGTCGCGCGTAAGCTTCCGCGCCATCCCGCGCGACGAGATCGAGCGCTACATTGCGACCGGCGAGCCGTTCGACAAGGCCGGGGCCTACGCGATCCAGGGGCGCGCCGCGACCTTCGTCAGCCGCCTGGAGGGCAGCTATTCGGGCGTGATGGGCTTGCCGCTGTTCGAAACCGCAGAGATTCTCGCCAAAATCGGGTTCCACGTCATATGAAGCCTTCCGAAGACCTGCTGTACACTGCGGTTGCCCATTCGACGCCGCCGGCCGAGGCGGCTGCCGCTCCCCATCCGCAACCGGCCGCGACCGAGCTTTCGACGGCATCGCAGCGCGCCCACGCCATGAGTCACGACATCCTCGTCAACGTCACGCCGCAGGAGACGCGCGTAGCAATGCTCGAGCAGGGAGTCGTGCAGGAGCTGCACATCGAGCGTGCCAGCGCGCGCGGCCTGGTCGGCAACGTCTACCTTGGCCGGATCGCTCGCGTCCTGCCGGGAATGCAGTCCGCGTTCATCGAAATCGGACTCGAGCGCGCCGCATTCCTGCATATCGCCGACATCTGGGAGCACCGGCAGAACGCTCATGAAAATCGCCCGATCGAGCGGATCCTCCACGAGGGCCAGTCGCTGCTGATCCAGGTGATCAAGGATCCGATCGGCACCAAGGGCGCCCGCCTGTCGACGCAGATCAGCCTGGCCGGCAGGCTGCTGGTCTATCTGCCACAGGATTCGCATATCGGCATATCGCAGCGCATCGAGGACGAGGCCGAGCGGGAGATGCTGCGCGAAAAGCTGCAGCAGCTGCTGCCGGAAGGGCTCGCCGGCGGTTTCATCATCCGCACCATGGCGGAAACCGCCAGCGAGCGCGAAATGCAGAACGACATCGAGTACCTGACCAAGCTGTGGCGCGACCTGACCGAGAAGTCCCGGTCGGTTCCGCAACAGTCGCTGGTCTACCAGGACCTGAACCTGGCGCAGCGGGTGCTGCGCGACATGACGACCGAGGAAACGTCCCGGATCCTGGTCGATTCGCGCGAGACGTTCCAGAAAATGCAGGAATTCGCCGCCCAGTACACGCAAAACATACTCGATCGCATCGAGCATTACGCAGGCGATCGGCCGCTGTACGATCTGCACGGAGTCGAGGACGAGATACAGAAGGCGCTGGCCCGGCGCGTCGACCTGAAGTCGGGCGGCTATCTGATCATCGACCAGACCGAGGCAATGACGACGATCGACGTCAACACCGGCGGCTTCGTCGGCGGCCGCAGCTTCGACGACACGATCTTCAAGACCAATCTCGAGGCGGCGCAGGTAATCGCGCGGCAGCTGCGGCTGCGCAATCTCGGCGGGATCATCATCATCGACTTCATCGACATGGAGAACGCCGACCATCGCGCCTCGGTGCTCGCCGAATTCAACAAGGCGCTCGAGCGCGATCGCACCCGGCTGACGGTCAACGGCTTCACGCAGCTGGGCCTGGTCGAGATGACGCGCAAGCGCACCCGCGAAAGCCTGGCGCACGTGCTGTGCGAGCCCTGTTCGACCTGCGGCGGGCGAGGCGAAATCAAGACCGCGCAGACGATCTGCTACGAGATATTGCGCGAGGTCGTGCGCGAGTCCAGGCAGTTCAATGCGCGGGCCTTTCGCATCCTCGCCTCGCAGTCGGTCATCGATCTGTTCCTCGAGGAGGAATCGCAAAGCCTCGCCCAGCTCGGCGATTTCATCGGCAAGCCGATTTCCCTGCAGGTCGAATCGATCTACACGCAGGAACAGTACGACATCGTGCTGATTTGATCGCCGCGCTCGCGCAAAGGGTCGCGCCGCGATCGCACCGATGATAGCCAAACTCTGGTCCGCCGCGCGCGAATGGGCTGCGCGCCTGTTCCGGCGGAAGCCCGCCGAGCCCGGCCGTTTCGTCGCCGACAGCAAACTGGCGTGGCGCGGCTGGCTGGCGGTCACGCCCTGGCTCTGGCCGTCGCGCGAATACCTGGTCTACGTGCCCCGCGCGTACGGCGGCTGGAGACGGCGGCCGTTGCTGGTGCTGCTGCACGGCTGCCGGCAGACGCCCGAGGATTTCGCTGCGGCCACGCGAATCGCGGCGCTCGCCGACAGCAACGGATGGCTGGTCCTGCTGCCGCGGCAGTCGAGCAAGGCCAATGCCTGGACTTGCTGGAACTGGTTCGACAAGGCGACCAGCGCCGGGCGCGGCGAGGCGGCGATCATCGCTGCGCAGATTCGCGCCGTGCGCCGGGCGTATCGCGTGCACCCGCGGCGGATATTCGCCGCTGGCATGTCCGCCGGCGGCTGCCTCGCCACGGTGCTGGGCCTGCGTTATCCGGCACTATTCGCCGGCGTGGCCGTACATTCCGCCGTCGCCTGCGGGGCGGCGTCGGGGCCGATGGCCGCGATGCAGGTGCTCGCCCACGGTGCCGATACTGCGGTCGAACAGATCGGCGCGACCGCGCGCGACGTCGCACCCCGGCGCGCGTTGCCGGTCCCATTGCTGGTCGTGCACGGCGGCGACGACCACGTCGTCTCGCTGCGCAACGCGCGGCAACTCGTGCGGCAATACCTGGTGTTCAACGGTCGCCTCGACGCGAAAGAGATGGCGCCGGACGAGCTGCCGCCGCCCGACCGGGAGATCACGCAACAGCTGGCTCCCGGACGCACGGCGACGACGATCGAGTATCGCGACGGTAGTCGCACATTGGTCCGCATGGTGCGTGTCAACGGCCTCGGCCACGCCTGGAGCGGCGGCGACCCTACCTTCCCGTACAATGATCCGCAGCCGCCCGATGCGACGGCGTTGCTCGGCGCATTCGTCGCCGAAGAGATCCGCTAGATGCGGCAGTAAGGAGACACGCGATGGCAGTCGCAGGCATGAACCACTTCACGATTCTCACCGACGACGTCGACAAGACGGTGCGCTTCTACGGCGAGCTCCTGGGTCTCGAGCCCGGCCCGCGGCCGAATTTCAACTTTCCCGGCGCGTGGCTATACGCCGGCGGCCAGCCGATATTGCATATCATCGGCGGCCGCCCGAAAAGCGAGCTCAAGCCGGGCGTGATCGACCACATGGCGTTCAGCGGCAAGGATCTTGCCGCGACCTTGTCGGTACTGAAGGCGCACGAGGTCGAATATGATTGCCGGCAGCAAGCCGGCACCGGACTTTGGCAGGTATTCTTTTTCGACCCGAACGGCGCCAAGGTCGAGCTCGATTTCCCCGCCAGCGAGCGCGCCCAGGGCTGATGCGCTCGGCGCGGGCCACGCTCGATCATCTGGTCGTCGCCGCCGACACGCTGGATAGCGGCGAAGACTATCTCGATTCAGTGCTCGGGGTTCGGCCGCAGCGCGGCGGCAAGCATGCGGCGATGGGCACGCACAACAGCCTGCTCAAGCTCGGCGAGCGCTGCTATCTCGAGCTGATCGCGATCGACCCCGATGCGGCGGCGCCGGCGCGGCCGCGATGGTTCGATCTGGACCGCCCGGCGATGCGGGCGCTCCTGGCGCAGCAACCGCGGCTGATCCACTGGGTTGCCCGCGCTGACGACATCGAAGCTGCGCGGCGCGCAAGTCCGATCGATCCCGGTCCGGTGCACGCAATGTCCCGCGGCGACTTCCGCTGGCGCATCACCATACCCGACGACGGCGCCCGGCCCGGCGCGGGCGTGCTGCCGACGCTGATCCAGTGGGAGGATGCCCGGCATCCGGCCGACGCCATGACCGATGCCGGCGTGCGTATCGCCGCGTTTGCCGCGGCGCATCCGGAACCCGGGTCGATGCGCGCGGTGCTGGCCGCGCTGGGCTTGAGCGAGACGCTGAAAGTCACGTTCGACGCCGCGCCAAGGCTCGCCGCGATGCTGTCGACGCGCCGCGGCACCGTCACGCTTTAGACCGTCGTGCCCGCGGCCTTTAGTCCCCGCGACAGCGCGGAGGGAACCTGGTGTCGTTCCTGCGAGATCATCGGACGCGCGAGGAAAGTCGCTGGTTCCCCGCGCACGCGGGCATCACGCCAGAAAGCTAGGTCAGCGCGCCGCGCGCGGCAACCGGCCACAGCGCCTCGACTTGATCGTTGCGCACGGCGACGATCCAGTCGTAGAGATTGACCGTCGGATCGCAATGCCCCGGCACCAGCTTGAGCCGGTCGCCGAGCTTCGGACCGGCGCTCCCCGCCGCAACGCGCACGACGCCGTGCTCGTCCGATGCCTTGGTCAGCTCCAGGCCCGGCGCGTCAGAGAAGAGCGGCATGCCGGAATCGACGGCGAATGCTTTCAGGCCCGCGTCGACGATCGCGCGATCGGGCGCGGGCGTGCTCATCACCGTCGTCCAGACGAACAGGCTTTGCTCGAAGCGTGTCTCGTCGGCGTCGCGCTCGTTGCGACCGTAGTCGGCATCCATGAAGACATACGAGCCGGGCTGCAGCTCGTTGTAGACGCCGCTGTCGCGCTCGAGCGCGAAGGTCCCGGTGCCGGCGCCGGTCACCGTTCCGCAATCGATCCCGGCCCGCTCGATCAGCGATTTGGTCTCGGAGGCCAGCTCGGCCGCGCGCGCGATCGCCGCGCGCCGCTCGGCGGGTCGCCGCAGGTGTTGCGCCGCGCCGTGATAAGCATGCAGGCCGGCGAAGCGCAGCCCGGGCTCGCCGGCGATCGCGCCGGCCAGCTCGAGCGCGGGCGCGCCGGGCAGCACGCCGCAGCGATGCGCGCCGACGTCGACTTCGACCAGCACTTCGATCG
>DASYJB010000012.1:0-8560 GCA_035996965.1 Casimicrobiaceae bacterium
GCCAATCGAGATCGCCATATTCGGGTTGCAAGCCGAGCTCGGTTTCGACCGCGTGCGCGCGGCCCTGGCAGCGCTCGATGATCCACTTCAAGACGCGCATGTTCTGGCCGAATCCCGGCCATGCGTACTTGCCTTGCTCGTCGGTGCGAAACCAATTGACGTTGAACACGCGCGGCGGTCTCGCCACCGCGCGACCCATCGCCAGCCAGTGGGCGAAGTAGTCGCCGATGTGGTAGCCGCAGAAGGGCAGCATCGCGAACGGATCACGGCGCACTTCGCCGACCTTGCCGGCCGCGGCCGCAGTCGTCTCCGATCCCATCGTCGCCGCCTTGTATACGCCGTCGTCCCAACTGGTCGCCTCGACGACCAGCGGCACGGTGTCGCTGCGGCGCGCGCCGAAGATGAATGCCGATATCGGCACACCGGCAGGATTGTCCCATTCAGGGTCGAGCGACGGGCACTGCGTCGCCGTAACGGTAAAGCGCGCGTTCGGATGCGCGGCCTTGCGCCCGCAGCCGGGAACCCACGACTGCCCGCGCCAATCGGTCAGATGCGCCGGCGGATCCTTGGTCATGCCTTCCCACCAGACATCGCCGTCGTCGGTTAATGCGACGTTGGTGAAGATGACGTTCTCACGCAACGTCTCCATCGCGTTTGGATTCGACTCGTACGAGGTTCCGGGCGCGACACCGAAATAACCGGCCTCGGGATTGATCGCGTGAAAGCTGCCGTCGGCGTGGGGCTTGATCCAGGCGATGTCGTCGCCGATCGTCGTCACCTTCCATCGATCGAGCCCTTGCGGCGGAATCATCATCGCGAAGTTGGTCTTGCCGCAGGCGCTGGGAAATGCCGCAGCGACGTAGCTCTTTTTCCCCTCGGGGGAAGTGACCCCGAGGATCAGCATGTGCTCGGCGAGCCATCCCTCGTCGCGGCCCATCACCGATGCAATGCGCAACGCGAAGCATTTCTTTCCGAGCAGCGCGTTGCCGCCGTAGCCCGAGCCGTAACTCCAGATCTCGCGCGTCTCGGGAAAATGGACGATGTATTTCTGGCCGGGATTGCACGGCCAGCGCACGTCGCGCGCGCCGGGCGCCAGCGGCGCGCCGACCGAATGCACGCACGGCACGAAGCTGCCGTCGGTGCCGAGCACCTCGAGCGCCGCGAAACCCATGCGCGTCATGATGCGCATGCTCGCCGCGACGTAAGGGCTGTCGGTCAGTTGGACGCCGATGTGCGCGATCGGGCTGCCGAGCGGGCCCATCGAAAACGGCACGACATACATCGTGCGGCCGCGCATCGAACCTTCGAACAGCGCATCGATCTTGCGGCGCATTTCGGCAGGCGCGACCCAGTTGTTCGTCGGACCGGCGTCGGCCTCGCGCTCGCTGCAGATGAACGTGCGGTCTTCGACGCGGGCGACGTCGGACGGATCCGACCAGGCGACGTAGCTGTTCGGACGCTTGGCGGGATTGAGCCGTTGCAACATCCCGGATTCGACCATCGCGGCGCAAAGCCGGTCGTACTCCTGCTCCGAGCCGTCACACCATACGATACGGTCCGGGCAGGCGCGAGAGGCGATGTCTGTTACCCAGGCAATGAGCTTCGGATGGCGTGCCTGCGGAGGCGGTCGAAGCGATGCGGAAAGCGATGATGCGGGTTCGGGAGCGTTCATGCGGCCTGGGAGTGGGCGCCATGCTCGGACCGGCGCGCAGGACAAAAGGAAAGATAACTCTAGCACCTCGCCGCGCCCGGCGTAAGCGCGGTTCGCGCCGCACAAATCGGTCAGGCCACTGGGCCGCCGGTCCGGACCGCGCGACGGCGGCGGCGACGCAAACCACGAAAACAACGGCCTGGCGCGGCTTACCGCGAAGCGACGGCCGGTGCGCCGATGGTCACCACCGGCACACTCATTTGCCGATGCAGAAACGGCTGAAGATTACACCGAGCAGATCGTCGGCACTGACTTCGCCGGTGATCGCCGAAAGCGACTGCTGCGCGCCGCGAAGCTCCTCGGCAAAGAGTTCGAGCGGCGGCGGCGAGGTGTGCAAGTGGCGCGCCGCCGCTTCGAGGTGCGTCCCCGCCGTGCGCATCGCCTGCAAATGCCGCTCGCGTGCGAGAAACGTGCCCTCCATGTCCTCGTGCGCGCCGGCTGCCGCGAGCATGGCCTCGCGAAGGAGCTCGACGCCGGCGCCGGTCTTGGCGGAAAGCCATACCTCTTCTGCGCCGCCGGATGGCGAGCGTTTCGCTTCGATGGCCGCGAGATCGATCTTGTTGCGAACGATGATCCGCCGCAGCGACGGCGGCAGTCGCCCGACGATCGCGGCGTCGGCGCCCTGATCGGACTCCCGAGCGTCGGTGACGATCAGCGCCAGGTCGGCGCGGGCGATCGTCGCCCAGGTTCTCTCGATGCCGATGCGCTCGATCGGGTCGGCGCTCTCGCGCAGGCCCGCGGTGTCGATGATGTGCAGCGGAATGCCGCGAATTTCGACGCTGCTGCGGATGGCATCGCGCGTCGTGCCGGCATGGGGCGTCACGATCGCGACGTCGTCGCCGGCGAGCTGGTTCATCAGGCTCGATTTGCCGACGTTGGGCTGACCGATCAGCACGACGTCGAGTCCTTCGCGCAAGAGGCTCCCCTGGCGGGAGCGTGCCGCGATCGAATCCAGGCGCTCGCGCAGGCTGGCAAGCTTGCCGACGGCGTCGGCTCGCTGCATGAACTCGATGTCCTCGTCGGGAAAGTCCAGCGTCGCTTCGGTGAACATCCGGAGCTCGGTCAACCGATCGACCAGCGCCCGGACCTCGGCAGAAAACGCCCCGCTCAAGCTGCGCGCCGCAGCGCGCGCGGCGGTCGCTGTCGCCGCGTCGATGAGGTCGGCGACGCCCTCGGCCTGCGCCAGGTCGATCTTGCCGTTGAGGAACGCCCGCTTGGTGAATTCGCCGGGTTCGGCGAGCCGTGCGCCGAGGTCGAGGCAGCGCCGCAGTATTTGCGCCAGCACCGCGGGACCGCCGTGTCCGTGCAATTCGAGGACCGTCTCGCCGGTGTACGAGGCCGGCGCCGGAAAATACAGCGCCAGTCCCTGGTCGAGCGTTTCGCCATGCGCGCCGACAAAGTTGGCGCTCGTCGCGACACGAGGGTTGAGTGCGCGGCCGACGACGCCGTCGATGACGCGCTTCAGGTCCGGGCCCGAGAGGCGCACGATGCCGATGCCGCCGCGACCGGCGGGCGTCGCGATCGCGGCGATCAGCTCGGTAGCCATCGGCGTCGGCATGCTTGGCCCCGCGCGGGGCTTCGGGTCGTGCTAGCGGCGCTTCGCTGCCGCGGCGGCGGTCTCGCGCCCGATCACGCGATTCATATGCCACTGCTGGAAGATCTGCAGCGAATTGTTGATCAGCCAGTACAGCACCAGGCCTGCCGGGAAAAAGATGAACATCACCGAGAACGCGATGGGCATGATCTGCATCACTTTCGCCTGCACCGGATCCTGGATCGGTGTCGGCGAAAGCTTCACCTGCAGATAGGCGGTGATCGCATAGATGACCGGCAGCACGTACCAGGGGTCGGGCGCCGACAGATCGTGAATCCAGCCGATCCATGGCGCGTGGCGCAGCTCGACGGCGGACAAAAGAACCCAATAGAGCGCGATGAACACCGGGATCTGCACCACGATAGGCAGACATCCGCCGAGCGGATTGATCTTCTCGGTCTTGTACATCTCCATCATCTTGATCTGCAGCTGCTGCTTGTCCTTGGAATACTGCTCCTGCAGCGCCTTGAGCTTCGGTGCGATCACTTTCATCTTGGCCATCGAGCGCGCGCTGGCGTGGTTCAGCGGATAGAAGACGCTCTTGATGATGATCGTCAGCAACACGATCGCCCAACCCCAGTTGTGCACCAGCGAGTGCAGCCACTTGAGCAGCACGAACAGCGGGGCCGCGATGACGGTGAATATGCCGTAATCGACGACGAGGTCGAGGCCCTTTGCCAGCGACTTCAGCGTGTCCTGGATCTGCGGGCCGACGTAGAGCTTGACCTTGATGTCGCCGGTCGCGCCCGGCGCGATCGGCGGGCCGGGGACGATCACTCCTGCCGCGTAGAGGCCGTTGTCGAGCTTGCGCGCATAAAACTCGCGTGGCGTCTTCGGCTCCTCGGGAGGAAGCCACGCGGCGACGAAGTAGTGCTCGACCATCCCCACCCAGCCGTTGTCGGCATTCTTGGTGAACGGCGGCTTGCGGCTCGGATCGCTGGCGAGTTTGTCCAGGTCGCCGAATTCGACTTTCTTGAATTTGTCGGCCTCGTTATAAATGACCGGCCCGATGTACGACGATGGCGCCATCGAGTTCTGCTGGCTCTGAGACTTGGTGTCGCGGGTGAACTGGAAATAGGCGTGCGGTGCGAACGGCGCCGCGCTCGCGTTGGTGATCGCATAGTCGACGTCGATCACATAGCTGCCGCGGTGGAAGGTCAGCGTCTGCACGACCTTGTCGCCGTTGGCGGCGATCGCCTGCAGCTTGAGCTCCAGCGCGTCTGCGCCGGACGCCAGCTCGCGCGGGCCGGGCAACGCCTGCCAGAGCGTGCGGTGATTGGGCAGGCCTTCGCCGAGCAGGCCCGATTGCGCGACGAACGTGCGATCGGCACTTTTCTGCAGCAGCAGATACGGCCGGGACGTGTCCTCGGTGTCGCGGTGTTCGTTCAACGCGACCTTGGTGATGACCGCGCCGGCGGTATCGATGTCGGCGCTGTAGAGGTCGGTGCGGATCGCGATCATTTCGCCGGCCGGCGCCGCGGCCGGCGCGGCATTCGGGTTGGCGCTGACGCCAGCCCCGGGAACCGGCGTGGCCGTGGGTACCGGCGATTCGGCGGATGAGCGCGGCGCGGTCTGCGTGACAGGCGGTGGCGGCGGCCGGTGCTCGCGCTGCCAGGCCTCCCATAGGAATAGCGCGGAGAACGAAAAAATGACAAAAAGAATCAGGCGTTGGGTGTCCATGACTGCCGAAATCGAATCGTGATGATGCTAAGGAACCGGATCGTACCCGCCGGCATGATACGGATGGCAGCGCGCCAGCCGTCGCGCCGCAAGCCACACGCCGCGGACCGCGCCATGGCGCTCGATCGCCTCGCGCGCATAGTCCGAGCAGCTGGGATAAAAACGGCAGTTCGCGCCGAGCAGCGGACGCAGCGCGTATTGGTATGCGCGCAGCAGGCCGAGCAGCAGCGTTTTCATTGCGCCCTTGCCGCGGTCAGCGCGTCCAGCAGGCGCGCTGCCTCGCCACCGACCGCGGCAATGCCCGCTGGCGGACAGCCACGTCGAAGGCGCAGCACGATGTCGAATCGATCGAGCGCCGGGCGGCGCAGGCGCACCGCTTCGCGCAGCATGCGTTTGAGCCGGTTGCGGTCGACCGCGAGCTTCAGTTGTTGCTTGCCGATCACGTATCCTACCTGGCCGATCGGGCCGCCGGCCGGCACCGCCAGCAGTTGCAGATGTTCGGCTTCGATGCGACGGCCTTGGCGAAACAGCCTGGCGAACGCCGCCGCCCCACGCAATCGGTGCCGTTGATTCGAGCCTATTGCGGATTCGCGACGGCTCTAGACCGCGAGCCGGGCGCGGCCCTTGGCGCGCCGTGCGCGCAGGACCTTGCGGCCGCCGATGCTCTTCATGCGGGCGCGAAAGCCGTGCGTCCGCTTGCGCCGGATGACCGACGGCTGGTAGGTGCGCTTCATGATCTGTTTCCGTTCGAAAAAAGCCTTACATTAGAACGTTTTGCATAACGTCCTGTCAAGACAATCCGCGTGAATCGCTGTGGATAACTTTGCCGCAAGCGAGTACAATTGCGTTGTCACGGGCTCCGTTCGGCGCCCGCTGTTTTTTGGTCCTGCCATCCCACACGCGTTGTCCGCCATGTCCACGCCCGTATTCTGGCAAGCCTGTCTGGAATCGTTCCAGCAGGAGCTGACGCAGCAGCAATTCAACACCTGGATTCG
Organism: Casimicrobiaceae bacterium; assembly: GCA_035996965.1. GTDB lineage: Bacteria > Pseudomonadota > Gammaproteobacteria > Burkholderiales > Casimicrobiaceae > PALSA-1003. The sequence continues at coordinate 5,981 of DASYJB010000012.1, forward strand.
CCCGTTGCGGCTGGAAATCGCCGGCGATGAGTTGCGGCTGATCGCCCCCAACCGTTTTGTGCTGCAGTGGGTCAAGGAGCGCTTTGCCGGCCGCATCGAGGAGCTTGCCGCGGTCGCGGTCGGCCGCCCGCTGCGTCTGGGACTGGTCGTCGCCGAGGGCGCCGAGCGCGCGCCGGCGCCGGCGGTCATCGCGATCTCGCCCGATCCCGGCGCGGCGGCGACGCGCCGCGGCGAGCAGGCCAGTGTCAATCCCGCGTTCACGTTCGAGACCTTCGTCGCCGGCAAGGCCAACCAGCTGGCGCGCGCCGCAGGGATGCAGGTCGCCGACAATCCGACCTCGTACAACCCGCTGTTTGTTTACGGTGGCGTCGGGCTCGGCAAGACGCACCTGATCCAGGCGATCGGCAACCAGATCCTGGCCAACGATCCGGCCGCGAAGATCCGCTACATCCATGCCGAGACCTATGTCTCCGACGTCGTGCGCGCGTATCAGCACAAGGCGTTCGACGATTTCAAGCGCTATTACCGGACGCTGGACCTTCTGCTGATCGACGACATCCAGTTCTTCAACGGCAAGAGTCGCACGCAGGAAGAGTTCTTCTACCTGTTCAACACGCTGATCGAAGCGCGCAAGCAGGTCGTGATCACCTGCGACACTTACCCGAAGGAAATCTCAGGCATCGAGGAGCGGCTGATTTCGCGCTTCGGCTGGGGCCTGACGGTCGCGCTCGAGCCACCGGAGCTGGAGATGCGCGTCGCGATCCTGCTGTCCAAGGCGGCGCAGACCGGCATGAAGCTCGACGAGCAGGTCGCGTTCTTCATCGCCAAGCATATACGCTCGAACGTCCGGGAGCTCGAAGGCGCGCTGAAACGGGTGCTCGCCTACTCGAGCTTTCACCGCCAGGAAATCTCGCTGTCGGTGGCCAAGGACGCGCTTCGCGACCTGCTCGCCGTCCAGAACCGGCAGATCTCGATCGAGAACATCCAGAAGACGGTCGCCGACTACTACAAGATCCGGATTTCGGACATGCATTCGAAGAAGCGATCGCGCGCGATCGCTCGGCCGCGCCAGGTCGCGATGGCGCTCGCCAAGGAGCTGACGCAGCTGTCGCTGCCCGAGATCGGCAGCAATTTCGGCGGCCGGGATCACACGACCGTGCTGCACGCCTGCCGGCAGATCGCCAAGCTGCGCGAGTCCGTCCCAGAGATGACCCACGACGTCAATTTTCTGCTGCAGGTGTTACGAAACTAGACGCGCAACCGACGCGCGACCGGGACGTCCGGACTGTATGAATCGGCAGTGAACGGGTTTATAATTTGTTGATTAACCGACCTAGGCCGGCGCGCGCGCTTTTGCCCCCAAACCATCCACACGCCGAACAGAACTTATACCGCGGCGCCGGCGCGCCAAAGCTGCGGAATCGGTTGCCTTTTTCGCGGTTGTACCGAAACTCGACGAACTCCTATTAGCTGTTATTGGGTTTAAAACAATGCAATTAAAACAGACACCCAGAGACGCGCTGCTCAAACCGCTTCAGGCTGTATCCGGAATCGTCGAACGCCGACATACGCTGCCGATACTTGCCAACGTGTTGCTCGAACAGAAGGACGGGCGACTCTTCGTCACTGCCACCGATCTTGAAATGCAGATCACCGCGCACAGCGAACTCGCCGGCAAGCAGGACCAGGCAGTCACGGTCGCGGCGCGGAAGCTGCAGGACCTGCTTCGCGCGCTGCCCGACGATGCCACGGTCAACATCGAGACTTCGGCCAGCAAGATGACCGTGCGCGCCGCGCGCTCCCGCTTCAACCTGCAGACGCTCCCCGCGGCCGACTATCCGCGCATCAGCATCGCGCAGGAGCAGCAGCAGGCGATCACGTTGCCGCAGCGCCAGTTCCGCGGCTTGCTCAAGCTGGCCGAATTCGCGATGGCGCAGCAGGACATCCGCTATTATCTGAACGGCATGCTGCTGGTGGTCGACAAGGGCTCGCTGCAGGCGGTCGCGACCGACGGCCACCGCCTTTCATACGCGAGCATTACCATCGATGGCGACTACACGCGGCAGGAAGTGATCCTGCCGCGCAAGACCGTGCTCGAGCTGGGCAAGCTGCTCGAGGACAGCGATGCCGAAGTGAAGATCGATCTGCTCGCCAATCAGGTCCGCTTCCGTTTCGGCAACATCGAGCTCGTCAGCAAAGTGGTCGACGGCAAGTTCCCCGATTACAACCGTGTGATCCCGGTCGGACACGCCAAGCAGATCGAGCTGGCGCGCTCCGAGCTGTTGCAGGCCCTGCAGCGCGCCGCGATCCTGTCCAACGAGAAGTTCCGCGGCGTCAGGCTGGTTCTGGGCAACGGCCAATTGAAAATCATATGCACGAACAGCGAGCAGGAGGAGGCCGAGGAAGAGCTCGAGGTCGGATACCAGGGCGAGCCACTGGACATAGGCTTCAACATCACTTATCTGCTCGACGTTTTGCACAATCTCGGCACCGACAAGGTCGTGCTGGCATTTGGCGATGCCAATTCCAGCGCACTGGTCACGATGCCGGAGAGAAACGATTACAAATATGTCGTGATGC
>DASYJB010000013.1:0-6127 GCA_035996965.1 Casimicrobiaceae bacterium
AGGCGATCCAGCAGTTCGGCGAAGCGATTCATGCCTCGGCATCCTCGCCCGCCGGCACGGCTTCGCTTTCGTCTTCGTCGCCGTAACCGACGAGATCAAGCGGCCGCGCGGTCAGGCCCCTGGCGGTGCACCAGTGCACCAGCGCGTCTTCCTGGCCATGGGTGACCCAGATCTCGCTTGCGCCGGTCGCGTCAATCGTCGCGGTCAGCCCGTTCCAATCGGCATGATCCGAAATCACCAACGGCAGTTCGACGCCGCGTTGCCGCGCGCGAGCCCGCACCCTCATCCAGCCCGATGCGAACGCCGTGACCGGATCGGGAAACCGTCGCGTCCAGAGATCCGAGGTGGCCGACGGCGGCGCCAGCGTAATGGTGCCGGCGAGATCGGCCTTCTTCATGCCCTTGACCGGGCGCAGATCGCCCAGCGCCACGCCGCGGCTTTCATAGTAGCGCGTGATTTTTTCCATCGCGCCGTGCAGGTAGATTGGCGCGTCGTAGCCGGCGGCGCGGATCAGCGCGATCACGCGTTGCGCCTTGCCGAGCGAATAGGCGCCGACCAGATGCGCGCGCTCCGGAAACAGCGCCACTGACGCCAGCAGCTTCTTGATTTCGTCGGCCGCATCGCCGTGACGAAACACCGGCAGGCCGAACGTGGCCTCCGTGATGAAGACATCGCAGCGCACGATTTCAAACGGCGCGCAGGTGGGATCGGGCGCATCCTTGTAATCGCCGGAGGCGACGATGCAGGTATCCTTGCAGGTGACGGCGATTTGCGCCGAACCCAGCACATGGCCCGCGGGGTGAAATTTGATGCTGACGTCGCCGAGCTTGATCTGTTCCCCATAGGCGATAGCCTGGGTGCTGCGTGCAAAGTTGTCGCCGTAGCGCAGCCGCATCATGTCGAGCGTCTCTTGAGTGGCCAGCACCGCGCCGTGGCCGGGGCGGGCGTGGTCGGAATGGCCGTGCGTGATCACGGCACGCTCGACAGGCCGCACCGGATCGATATGGAAGCCGCCGGGTTTGCAGCACAGCCCGGCGGGAACGGGCATCAGGATGTCTTGCGGACGCATCCCTGTTATATAGGACGCATCTCGGCGATTTTTACCCGTCCGGCGCAGGCATAGTGGTCTGCCTTGCGCAGAGGACGTAAACTTGTCTACGCTCCCGCGCCTCCATCTTCCGGAACAATTCCCGGTCGATGGATCGCCGGTTTCTCCCCGATCAGGCCGAGGGCAGGCGTCCGGCAACGAGACATTTGGAGTCCATGCCCACGCGATTATTCCTGTCCTCCGGCGATCTGATGGCCGACCGGCGGTTCGATTTTGCGCGCGATCTGCAGTTGAAAGGTGATCTCGCCGCCGCCGCCGATCTCTTGTTGCAGGCGACGGAACTCGCGCCCGGTTTTGCGTCTGCCTGGTTTACGCTTGGAGAGATTCGCCAAAGGCTCGGCGAGCCCGACGCGGCGGCCGCGGCTTTTCGAAAAGCAAAGAATGCCGATCCCGGCGATCGGCACGGCGCGAGCCTGCGGCTGATGCTGCTTGGCGCCGAACAAGTGTCGGCGATGCCGCCGGCCTATGTGCGTGCGCTGTTCGACCAATACGCGCCGAAATTCGAGGCTGCCCTGGTCGGCGATCTCGGCTATCGGGGGCCAGCGCTCTTGTTCAAGGCTGTGCTCTCCGCCCGCGCCGCCGCGCGCAAGGCCCCCTTCTTCAAGCGCGCCATCGATCTCGGCTGCGGCACTGGCCTGGCGGCCACCGCATTCGCCCGGGCGGTCGATCATTTCACCGGCATCGATCTGTCACCGCGCATGATCGAGCAGTCGCGCGCCACCGGGCTTTACGCGCAGCTTGAAGTGAGCGAGATGGCGGAAGCTCTGCGCCGCAAACCCGACGCCAGCGCCGACCTGGTTCTCGCCGCCGACGCCATGGTCTATCTGTCCGATCTCGCGCCGGTGCTGCGGGAGGTGACGCGCGTGCTGGGCGCCGGCGGCTTGCTGGCGTTCACGGTCGAAACGCATGGCGGTGATGGCGTCATTCTCGGCGAGGGCCTGCGCTACGCACACGGCGCCGCTTATGTGCGCGCGTCGGTGGAAGCTGCCGGTCTCGGATTGTCGCAGCTTGAGGATCTCTCGGCCCGCAACGAGGACAACACGCCGGTACCTGGCTTGGTCGTGGTCGCCACGAAAATTTGAGTCCAACGCTACGCCGCCGGCCAGCGGTGGCGGATCGATTTGATCTGCTGCGCCCTCGACGAAGCGGCCGTTACGGCTTACCTCTTGAGCCGTGCCGCCGAACATCCAGACCGTTTCTCCGGACCAAACAGCCGATCTGCTGCCGGACCGTTTTCGCCGCTGGTTTGCCGCGCGCGGATGGTCGCCCCGCGAACACCAATTGGCGCTGCTCGAAAAGGCCCGCGACGACCGCTCGGCGCTGCTGATTGCGCCCACCGGCGCCGGCAAGACGCTGGCCGGATTCCTGCCGACGCTGGTGGAACTGTCTTCTCCGTCCCCGGCAGGGCTTATCTCGACCGGTAAAGGGCTGCAGCGCAGCCGCGGCCTTCACACCCTCTACATCTCGCCGCTGAAGGCGCTCGCGGTGGATATCGCGCGCAACCTCGAGACACCTGTTGCCGAGATGGGCCTGCTAATCAAGGTCGAGACCCGCACCGGCGACACGCCAGTGTCGCGGCGGCAGCGCCAGCGGCGCTATCCGCCGGACATCCTGCTCACCACGCCGGAACAACTGGCGCTGTTGCTGTCGTCCGATGACGCGCCGTTTCTGTTCTCGTCGCTCAAGCGCATCGTGCTCGATGAGTTGCATGCGCTGGTCACCTCCAAGCGCGGCGATCTGTTGTCGCTGGGGCTGGCGCGGTTGTGGCGGCTGGCCCCACAGATGCGCTCGATCGGCCTGTCGGCCACCGTGGCGGAGCCGGAATCGCTGGCGCGGTTTCTGGTGCCGCAACGCAATGGCTTGAGCGAAGCTGCCGATATCGTGGTTGCCGGCGGCGCCGCCGCGCCCATCGTCGAGATGCTCGATACCAAAGAGCGCCTGCCCTGGGCCGGCCATTCGGCGCGCCATGCGCTCGGCGAGATCTATGACCTGATCAAGCGCAACAACACCACGCTGGTGTTCGTCAACACCCGCAGCCAGGCCGAGATGCTGTTTCAGGATCTGTGGCGCATGAACGAAGATGGCCTCGCCATCGCGCTGCATCACGGCTCGCTCGATGTCGCGCAGCGCCGCAAGGTCGAGGATGCGATGGCGGCGGGGAAATTGCGCGGCGTGGTCTGCACCTCGTCGCTCGATCTCGGCGTCGACTGGGGCGACGTCGATCTCGTCATCAATATCGGTGCGCCGAAAGGCGCATCACGGTTGATGCAGCGCATCGGCCGCGCCAATCACCGTATCGATGAAGCCTCGCGCGCGGTGCTGGTGCCGGCCAATCGCTTCGAGGTGCTGGAGTGCGCCGTGGCGATCGATGCCATCGCGGAAAACGCCCAGGACACCCCACCGCTGCGCATCGGCGCGCTCGACGTGCTGGCGCAGCATGTGCTCGGCTGCGCCTGTGGCGAGCCGTTTCTCTCCGATCAGCTTTACGGCGAAGTCCTGACCGCGGCGACTTATTCCGGCCTGACGCGAACCGATTTCGACGACGTGGTCGACTTCGTCGCCACCGGCGGCTACGCGCTGAAAACCTATGAACGCTTTGCGCGCATCAAGCAGGACAAGCAGGGGCGCTGGCGCGTCACCAATCCGCGGGTGCGGCAAAGCTATCGTCTCAACGTCGGCACCATCGTCGAAGACACCATGCTGAAAGTACGGCTGGTGCGCTCACGCGGTGGCGGATCGGGGTCGACCGGCGCGCTCGGGCGCGGCGGGCGCATGCTGGGGCAGATCGAGGAAGCCTTCATCGAGGGCCTCGTCATCGGCGACACTTTTGTCTTTGGCGGCGAAGTCGTGCGTTACGAAGCGCTGGCGGAAGACCAGGTCTACGTCTCCCGCGCCAATGACAAGGACGCCAAGGTGCCGTCCTACATGGGCGGCAAGTTCCCGCTCTCGACCTATCTGGCCGAGCGCGTCCGCAAATTGCTCGACGACAAGCGCGCCTGGAATGCGTTGCCGGATCAGGTGCGCGACTGGCTATCGCTGCAGCGGGATTTTTCGCGCATACCCGGCGTGCGCGAGCTCTTGGTGGAGACCTTTCCCCGCGCCAACAAGCATTACCTCGTCTGCTATCCGTTCGAAGGCCGGCTGGCGCATCAAACGCTGGGCATGCTGCTGACGCGGCGGATGGAGCGCGCGCGGGTGCGGCCGCTTGGATTTGTCGCGAACGAATATGCGCTGGCGGTTTGGGGGCTCGGCGACATCTCGTTCATGATCCGGCAGGGCCGGCTCGATCTCAACGCGCTGTTCGATCCGGACATGCTGGGCGACGATCTCGAAGCCTGGCTCGCGGAATCCGCGCTGATGAAGCGCACTTTTCGCACCTGCGCGGTGATCTCCGGATTGATCGCGCGGCGTTTTACCGGCGAAGAGAAATCGCGGCGCCAGGTGCTATTCTCGACCGATTTGATTTACGACGTGCTGCGCAAGCACCAGGCCGATCACGTGTTGCTGCGCGCCGCGCGTGCCGATGCAGCCACGGGGCTGCTCGATCTTCGCCGGCTCAGTGATATGCTGTTGCGAATCCAGGGGCGAATCATCCACAAGGAACTCGACCGGGTTTCGCCGCTGGCGGTGCCGGTGATGCTGGAAATCGGCCGCGAGTCAGTTTATGGCGAAGCATCCGACGAGTTGCTGGCGGAAGCCGCAGACGAACTGGTCAAAGAGGCGACAGGATAGATGGTGACGGCACGCGCGCAATCTTTGGAGGACGAGCCACCGGCCACGCGCGTCACGACGATGGATGTCGCGGGCGTGGTTCTGGTCGCCGATCTCTCCGGCGCGCTGTTCTGGCCGGAACAAAGCCTGCTCGTCGTCTCCGACCTGCATCTGGAAAAAGGCTCCAGCTTCGCCGCGCGCGGCGTGCTGCTGCCGCCCTACGACACCGTGGCGACGCTCGGCCGCCTCAGCGCGGTGATCGCGCGGCATGACCCGCGCATGGTCATCGCGCTCGGCGACAGCTTTCATGACCGTCACGCCCATGAGCGGCTGTCGGCGACGGATCGCGACGCGCTCTCGGCAATGCAGGCGCGGCGCGACTGGATCTGGATTTCCGGCAATCACGATCCGGCACTGCCGTCCGATCTCGGCGGCGTGGTGGCCACCGAAGTCGCCATCGGGCCGATTGCGTTTCGTCACGAGCCGACCGGGGCGCCGGGCGAGATCGCCGGACATCTGCATCCCAAGGCGCGCGTGAGCACGCGCGGACGCTCGACGGAGCGGCGCTGCTTTGCCTGCGACGGCGAGCGCGCGGTGATGCCGGCGTTCGGCGCCTATACCGGCGGCTTGAGCATCCGCGACAAGGCGTTCATGAAAATATTCCAGACCCCGGGTTTCATGGCGCATGTAATCGGCGACGTCAGGCTGCACACCATCGCCGCGTTGCGGTGTTATTGATCGAACTTAGGCCGCCTTCGCCTGCACCGAGTCGCAGAATTCGGCAAGGCGATCGGCGAGCCGCAGCGTTGCGGGGCTGGCGTCGGGCGACGCCACCAGCGCCACTTCGGTTTTGTCGATCGGCGCGAAGCCATCCTTGGCAGTCAGCATGCGATGATCTGCCTGGATCGACATCTCAGAGAGAATGCTCAAGCCGAGCCCGGCGGCGACGGCGGCCTGGATGCCGGCGAGGCCTGAACTGGCATAGGCCATGTGCCACGCGCGTCCAGCGCTTTCGAGCGCATGAATCGCGCGCGCCCGATACAGGCAGCCGGGGGGAAAACCGATCAGGGGTACCGACCCGCTCGTTGTGTCGACCGGACGGCTCTTGCTGGTGACCCAATGCACGCGCTCGGGCCACACCGCGATGCCGCCTTTTTCGCCTGCGTTCCGTTTGAGCAACGCCAGATCGAGTTCGCCGCGATCGAGATCGCGCCGCAAAAAGACGCTCTGGTCGGCCCGCACATCGAGCCGCAGGCCGGGGCGGGATCGCGAACAGCTCGCCAGCAATTTGGCCAGACGGTAGGCCGC
>DASYJB010000014.1:0-5808 GCA_035996965.1 Casimicrobiaceae bacterium
GCGGCCGTCGCGGCGATCGCGCTCGACTCCATGCCGATGCGCTTGTCGATGATTTGCGCCGGTCTGGCCGGCATCGTCGCCGGTGTCGTCGCCGATCGGATTCTCGGACGCGGCGCAACGACGGAGGCCGAGCCTGGAAACTAGCCAACTCGCGATCTGGTCGCTGATTGTCGTCGTCGGTGCGATCAACTTCGCCGCGCGGCTGTCCTTCATCGCGCTGTTCGCGCGTCGCGAGATGCCGCCGCTGCTGGCGCGCGCGTTGCGCCATGTTCCGGCGGCAATGCTGACCGCGATCGTCGTGCCGGCGATCGTGTTCGCCGCGCCGGGCGTGCTGCGCCTCGACGCCGGCAACGTCAAGCTTCTCGCGGCGCTGGTGGCCGGCATCGTCGCGTGGCGCTGGCGCAACACGCTGCTGACGATCGGCGTCGGCATGGGTGCGCTCTGGCTGCTGCAATGGCTTATGCGCTAGGGCCTGCTCACGCTAAATGCGCACCCACGTGACCCGGCAAAGGCCCGCCATCAAGGACCGAAGCGCGGCCGTAGCGAGAGCTACGGCGAGCATGAACAACGCCGAAGGCGGGCCTTTGCCGGGATCACCCTTCGGGCTTGGCTTTGGCGGGGCACAGGGCTTCGTTGCCGGCTCGTTGCGTGCGGGCGAGCACGCGGCCTCGCCGGGTGCCTTGCCCTGTGCCCCGCCAACGCCAAGCGTGGGCGTGCATTTAGCGTGAGCAGGCCCTATTATCGAACGAGGAGGCGAGACGATGCAGCCGACCGCGCCAGACGGGCAAATGACGATGCGTTTCGAGGGCACCGACACCTACGTCGCGACGCCCGATCTGATGCTTGCAGTCAACGCCGCGGTGACGCTGGCGCGGCCGCTGCTGGTCAAGGGGGAGCCGGGAACCGGAAAGACGATGCTCGCCGAGGAGGTTGCGCGCGCGCTCGACCGGCAGCTGATGCAGTGGCACGTCAAGTCGACGACCAAGGCCCAGCAGGGGCTGTACGAATACGACGCGGTGTCACGGTTGCGCGATTCGCAGCTCGGCAACGAGCGCGTCGCCGACATCGCGCATTACATCAAGCGCGGCGTTCTCTGGCAGGCGTTCGATTCGGAGACGCCGGCGGTCGTGCTGATCGACGAAGTCGACAAGGCCGACATCGAATTTCCGAACGATCTCTTGCGCGAGCTCGATCGCATGGAGTTCTACGTCTACGAGACGCAGGAAACGATACGCGCGCGCCACCGCCCGACGGTCATCATCACCAGCAACAACGAAAAGGAACTGCCCGACGCATTCCTCCGGCGCTGTTTCTTTCATTACATCCGGTTTCCCGACAAGGCGACGATGGCGCGGATCGTCGACGTACACTTTCCGGGGTTGAAAAAGGCCTTGTTGCAGGAAGCGCTGGAAGTTTTCTTCGATCTGCGCGACATCCCGGGACTGAAGAAAAAACCGTCGACTTCCGAGTTGCTCGACTGGCTGAAGCTCCTGCTCGCCGAGGACATTCCGCCCGAGGCGCTGCGCAGCAGCGACAAGAAGATCATCGTGCCACCGCTGTACGGCGCGTTGCTCAAGAACGAGCAGGACGTGCACCTTTTCGAGCGCGTGGCGTTCATGGCGCGGACGGGCCGCTAAAGGCGCGTCATGGCCTTCATCGAGCCGGTGACGCTCAAGGGCGAGCATGCGACGCTCGAGCCGCTCCACGCCGGGCACGAGGTCGCGCTGCGCGACGCCGCTGCCGATGGGGAGCTTTGGCGGCTGTGGTATACGAGCGTCGCGCCGCCGGACCAGATCGGCGATTACATCGCGCGCGCGCTCGACATGCGTGAGCGCCTCGGGGCGATGCCGTTTGCCGTGCGCCACAACACGACCGGCAACGTCGTCGGCTGCACGCGCTATTTCAATGTCGATGCGGCCAACCGGCGGCTCGAGATCGGACACACCTGGTATTCGAAGCGCGTGCAACGCACGGCTATCAACACCGAATGCAAACTGCTGCTGCTGACGCATGCGTTCGAGGTGCTGCGCTGTATCGCGGTGGAATTTCGCACACACTGGTTCAATCACGCTTCACGCGTCGCGATCGAGCGGCTCGGCGCCAAGCAGGACGGCGTGCTGCGCAACCACCATCTGCTGCCGGACGGCTCGAAGCGCGACACCGTCGTATTCAGCATTATCGACGGCGAATGGCCGGCGGTCAGGCGGCATCTCAAGTTCCTGCTCGACCGCCCGCGGTAGCGATCTTGCTGATCGACTTTTTCCTGCATCTCAAATCGGCGAAGCTGCCGGTCAGCACACGCGAGTTCCTCACGCTGCTCGACGCGCTGAAGCACGACGTCGTATCGACCAGTATCGACGACTTCTATTTTCTGGCCCGGACCTGCCTGGTCAAGGACGAGGCGCTGTACGACCGATTCAATCTCGCGTTCGGCGCCTATTTCAAGGGCGTCGACGGGGTGCTCGACATTCACGCCGACGTTCCGGAATCATGGCTGCGCAAGATGATCGAAGGCAATTTGACCGACGAGGAGAAGGCGATGGTCGCCGCGCTCGGCGGATGGGACCAGCTGATGCAGACGCTGCGCCGGCGGCTGGACGAGCAGCGGGGACGGCACCAGGGCGGATCGAAATGGATCGGCACCGCGGGCACGAGTCCATTCGGTGCCTACGGCTACAACCCCGAAGGCATACGCGTCGGCCAGCAGGGCGGCCGCAGCCGCAGCGCGATCAAGGTCTGGGACGAGCGCACGTTCCGCAACCTGGACGACTCGGTCGAGATCAACACTCGCAACATCAAGATCGCGTTGCGCCGCCTGCGGCGCTTCGCGCGGCAGGGCGTGCCCGACGAGTTCGATCTCGACACGACGATCGAGCGTACCGCGCGCAACGCCGGCTGGCTGGATGTGCAGTTGCGGCCGGAGCGGCGCAACCGCGTCAAGGTGCTGCTGTTCCTCGACGTCGGCGGGTCGATGGATCCGCACGTCCAGGTCTGCGAGGAGCTCTTTTCAGCGGCGAAATCCGAGTTCAGGCACCTCGAGTATTTCTATTTCCACAACTGCGTCTACGATCATGTCTGGCGCGACAATCACCGGCGCCGCAACGAGCGTATCGCGACCTTCGACCTGCTGCACAAATACGGCCGCGACTGGAAGCTGATCTTCGTCGGCGACGCGGCGATGAGCCCGTACGAGCTGATGCAGCCCGGAGGCAGCGTCGAGTATGCCAACGACGAGCCCGGCGCGGCCTGGCTCGCGCGGCTGATCGCGGCGTACCGCCATGCGATCTGGCTGAACCCGGAGCCCGAGCGCACCTGGCAATACACGCGCTCGACGCAGATGGTGCTGGAGGTCCTCGGCCCGCGGATGTTTCCCCTGACGCTCGACGGCCTGCAGCGCGGCATCGCGGCGCTGCGCAAATAACGGCCTCGCGTTCAGGCGGCGCGGCGAAGCGCCCGCCCCGAGCTCGCGGCGAGCCAGGCATGCCCGACGAGTCCCAGCACCACCAGCATCCAGACGATGACCGGGCCGCTGGGCAGGTCGAGCGCCGTAGACAGCACGAGGCCCGCGGCGTAACCGGCTGCCCCTAGCGCCCAGGATGCAGCGAGTCTTCCTCGCTGCATCGTTCGTGTCGCCAGCGGCGGAACGATCAAAGTCGCGAAGACCAGATACAGCCCGACCAGCTGGACCGACACGGTGACGGCAAGCGCGAACAATACATAAAAGCCCGTGCGGCCGAGCCGCTCGCGCCAGCCGAACCACAGCACGAGTATCGCCGCGTACACCAGTCCGGCCCAGATCAGTCGCGATGGCTGCGCCCAGAGGATCTGGCCGACCAGAAGATCGCGCAGGTGTTCGCTGCCGTGCGGGTTACTGGCGAGCAGCAGCACGCTGCCGGTCGCCCCGAGAATGAACACGACGCCGATCACCGCTTCCTGCACGTCGGGCCACACCCGCTCGGTCCAGGTCAGCAGCAGCGCGCCGCTGAGCGCCGCGGCCAAGGCGGCGATCTGCACCGCGATGCCTTCGGCCTCGAAGCCGAAGCGGTCGGCAAGCACTACACCGCAGCCGGCGATCTGTGCGATTGCAAGATCGATGAACACGATGCCACGGGCGAGCACCTGCATGCCCAGCGGCACATGGGTTGCGGTCACCAGCAGGCCTGCGGCCAACGCCGGCAGAAGAATCGACAGTTCGATTGCTCCAAGATTCACTGCGCCCCCTTGGAGAGACGCTGGATCGTATCGTCGAACAGCCCGAACAGATCCTTGGCGGCATCGTCGCCGCCGACGGTGAACGGCAATACAACGGCATTGATCTTCGCGCGTTCGGCGATCCACTGCGATGCGCGGTCGCTTTGGTACGCGGCGCGCAATACCATCTTGACCGGCTGGCGCTGCGCCAGCGCGAGGACTTCGGCCAGATGCGCGGTCGTCGGCTCGATGCCGGGTTTCGGCTCCAGCGCCGCAACTTCCTTCAGACCCAGCCATGCGATCAGGTAAGTGAATCCCTTGTGCTGAACCAGCACCGCGACGCCTTTCAGCGGCGCGGCCTCCGTCTCCCAGCGCGCGATCGCCGCGGTCCACCGGTCGGAGAACGCCTTGTAGCGCGCCTGATAGAACGCGGCGTTCGCCGGATCGAGCTGCGCGAGCTTTGCCGACAGCGGTCCGGCTATGCGCGCAAAGTTTCGCGGGTCGGTCTGGATGTGCGGATCGCCTGCCGCATGCACGTCGCCGTCGGCGCGATCGAGGCGCGCCGGCTTGTCCAGCAGCGTTACAAACGGCGCGGCCTCGAAGTAGCCGGGCTGGCCCGGCTGGACCTTCGGATTGCCGGCCTGTTGCAGCACCAGCGGAAGCCAGCCGATTTCGAGCTCGGCGCCGGTGGCGACGATCAGGTCCGCGCCGCGCGCACGCGCGATCAGGCTCGGCTTGGCTTCGACATGATGCGGGTCCTGCAATGCGTTGGTTGCCGTATAGACACTGACCTTGTCGCCGCCGAGCTCGGCCGCGAGCGCGCCCCATTCGGGGACCGTCGCGAACACATTCAGCGCCGCCGAGGCAGGAATGGCCCACGCCGCGATCAGCGTGAGCAGAACCGATTGCACCGATGACTTCATGACTTTGCTCCTAATAACGATGAGCGCCGTGCGCGCCCAAGGTCAGGATGTACTGCAGGAATAATTCGTTGTCGGTAACACCCGGGCGCGTCCGGTCCTGTGCAAGCTGCAGGCGGATGCGGCTGAATTCCGACGGCGTGTAATCGAACATCACCGACGTGCGCTGCGGGTTGAACGACGGCGTGGCCAGGAACGCGCCGTTCGCGCCATAGTCGGCGTGTCCGGGATCGAGGCGGTCGTAGCGCAGGCCCACGCGCCAGTACGGCATGAACTGGTAGACGCCCTGCAGATACCAGCCGCTTTGCGACGAGCTATAGTCGGCGCTCCGTGTCAGGCCGAGCGTCCCATCGCGGTCGTAGGTCAAATCGCCGCGCTCGCGTCGCCAGAAATACTCGCCCTGCAGCTTGAAGTTGGTGTACTGCGCGTTGCCGTTGGGCGCGTATTTCCAGACGAAATCGGCGATCGCGACGCGGCTCGTGCCGCTGAAGCCGAGCTGCGCGTCGTTCCCGGCAAGATCGGTCTGTCCAAATTCACGGTCTTGCGCGCGCGTCTGCAGATACGACAACCCGGCTCGCCAGCTGTGACTCGCGCCGATATCGCCACCGGTATGCGCGTAAATGACGCCGCTGCCGGCGCCGTTCTTGTTGCGCTCGGATCCGGGGAAGCCGGCGCCGTTGCCGGCTTCGGCGCCGAA
>DASYJB010000015.1:0-7214 GCA_035996965.1 Casimicrobiaceae bacterium
CGGTGCCGCATCGGCCGGCGCCATTGCTTTGGTCCGCAAGCCGCAGGGGAAGTTCGCCGCCGCGCCCGCCGTGTCGTGCCTGCCCGACAATACCGAGTGGCGGTAGCTATTTTGCCGGCGCCAACTTTTGCGAAAACAGCACCGCCCCGAGAAGCACCAGCCCGATCGCGTCGCTGATGTAGCCCGGCTTGATCAGCAACAAAGCGGCGGCGACCAGAACCGCGCGCTCCCACCACCGCGCTTCGCGCAACAGGTAGCCCTGCAGGCCGGCCGCCAGGCACATGACGCCGATCACCGCGGACACCGTCGAAGTGAGGCTTTCGAACCAGTCGCCGATCAGCATCAACGACGGCTCATAGATGAACATGAACGGCACGATGTAGGTCGGCGCCGCGATGCGCATCGCCTGCCATCCGGTCGCCCACAGATCGCTTTTCGCGAGGCCCGCGGCCGCGAAGACCGCCAGCGCGACCGGCGGCGTGATCGCCGACAGTATGGCGAAATAGAACGCGAACATGTGTGCCGCCGGCGCGATCGCCCCGAGCTTGATGATCGCCGGGACCAGCAGCGACACCATGACGATGTACGACGGCGTCGTCGGCATGCCCATGCCCAGGACGATGCCGGCGATCGCCGTCAGCACCAGCGCGGCGATCAGCGAGCTCTGTGCGAGCACGATGACGACTTCGGTGAAAGTGATGCCGAGTCCGGTGATCGTCACGCAGCCGATGACGATGCCCGCACAAGCGCAGGCCATCGCGACCGAAAGCGTGTTGCGCGCGCCGTCGACCAGCGCGTCGAATACGTTCCGCCAGCCGATGCCGCCGCGGGTGCTGGCGCGCAGCAGCGCCATCGGAATGCACGCCAGCGCCCCGGCCAGTGCGCACAGAGGCGCCGAATAGCCGAGGATCAATCCGATGAGTACGACAAAGATCGGCACGAACAGGTGTCCGCGCAACGTCATCACCTTCAGGAATCGCGGCAGCTCGGACTTCGGCACGCCGGCCAGTTTGTAGCGCTTGGCATCGAAGTGAACGGCGAAGAACAGCGAGACGTAATACAGCAGCGCTGGAATCGCCGCCCACAGCGCGACCTGCGCATACGGCACGGCGAGGAACTCGGCCATCACGAACGCGGCAGCACCCATCACCGGCGGCATGATCTGGCCGCCGGTCGATGCGACCGCCTCGACCGCGGCGGCGAACGGCGGACGGAAACCGGTGCGCTTCATCAGCGGTATGGTGATCGGCCCGTCGACCATGACGTTGGCTACCGCGCTGCCGGACACGGTGCCGAACAGCGCCGACGAGACGATCGCAACCTTGCCGGGTCCGCCGGCCGTGTGGCCGGTAAGCGACATCGAGAAGTCCATGAACAGCTGGCCGGTGCCGCTGCGCTCCATGAACGACCCGAACAGCACGAACAGCATCACATAGCTCGCCGAGACGCCCAGTGTCGACCCGAAAATGCCTTCGGTCGAGAAATAGAGTTGCTCCATCAGCACCTGCGGCGTGATCCGGGTGAAGCCGATCGCGTAGATCAGGAAGGCTACTGCGGTCAGCGGCAGCGCGAGGCCGATGACGCGCCGCGTAGCCTCGAGGACGATCGCCACTGCGATCATCGCGTAGAACTTGTCGGCGATCGTCAGATCGTCGATGTAGATGATGCGATTGATGAAATATTCGTAATTGGTGAAGATGTGCAGCACGAAGGCGTAGCCGAGTGCAAGCAGCACCAGATCGATGCTGCGCCAGGCCGCGGGGCCGCGCGGCTTCAGCGGGTAGAGCAGGAACACCAGCGTCAGTGCGAACAGCAGGTGCGTGCCGCGGAAGATGATCGCCTCGGGCGGGCCGAACGCGGCGACGTACATGTGGTACAGCGACATCGCGATGGCGACCGTGTTGATCAGCCAGCGCAGCGCGACGCTGGCGGGCGTCGTCGCCAGTTTTTCGTCGGAGACGACTACTGCGGGAGTTGCTTCGGACACGTCGTCTGGCACTCCCCGGGTTGCGCGCCGCGAGCGAAGCGGCGTTGCGCCGCCTCGCCGATGCTGCGCAGGCGCGACACGCCTGCTACATCGCGCCCACTTCCTTGTAGTACCTGGCCGCACCCTTGTGGAACGGCACGCCGATGTCCACCGCCATGTCCTTGGCAGTCAAGCCGGTGATCGGCTTGACGACAGCCGCCATGTCGCCGACGTTCGTCGCCATCGCCTTGGTCATCCTGTAGACGACGTCTTCCGGCAGGTCGCAGGCGGCGACGATGTGCGTCGTATACCCGATCGCCGGCACATCCTTGTCCTGCTTCGGATACGTTCCCGCCTTGATCGTCAGCTTGTTGTAGCCGGGATTGGCCTTCTTGAGCTCGCCCATCGTCTTGTCGTCGACGGGAACCATCACGACGTCGCGCGCACTGGCCAGATCCATGATCGCCGACGCCGGAGCGGTCGTGCCCAGCGTGAATACCTGCACATGGCCGTCCTTCATCATGTCGACCGCGTCGGTATACGACGCCTGGAAATTGACCTTGTTCAGCGACTGGTAGCTCATGCCGTTGATCTTGAGCACCTCGCCGGTAAGGATTTCCGCGGTGTTGCCTTTCGGCTGCGTGACCAGCGTCTTGCCTTTGAAGTCGGCAAACGAGCGCACATTGGCGTTCGACAGTGCGACGACCTGGAAGTACTGCGGGTAAAGGTTCGCCACCTGGCAGACCTTGGTGACCTTTTTCGGGTACGGCGCCCGGCCTTCGAGACCGTCGACGGTGGTCGCCGAATTGGCGAAGGCGATCTGCGCCTTGTTTTCGTCGATGCCGCGAATGTTGGCGATGCCAGCGCCGGGCTGCTGCTGGATCTCCAGCCCGGGAACGGCCGCTTCCCACATATGCTTCAGCGCGCCGCCGAGCGGAACCCACGATCCGCCCTGCGGACCGGTCATCATCGTGACCTGCTGCGCGGCCACCGGGAATGTCAGCGCGGCCGCAGCCACTGCGGCGCCGAGACCAGCCATACGGCCGAGTTTCATCCTGCCTCCTGGGGAAACGCACGGCGCCTGGAAGGTCGCGTGCGCTTATGATGTGTCAGGATTGTGTCAGTCGCCCGACCCGGTGGTCAAGCTGCACCCGAGCCCGGACCCGCGGCGCGTTACCATCGCGACTTTGGCGGGCAACTTGCCATCGATTAAGGTTCGACCGTGATCGCAGAATCAAAATATGCACGCTTCGGCAGCGGCAAATCGGTGCCCCGCGTCGAAGATGAAGCGCTGCTGACCGGCGCCGGCCGCTTCGCCGACGATTTCTCCGTCCCCGGCCAGGCCTACGTCTGCTTCCTGCGTTCACCGCACGCGCATGCGCGCATCGCGACGATCGACAGTCGTGCCGCTGCCGGCATGCCGGGGATGATCGCGATCGTGACCGGCGAGGATTTGGTGCAAGATTCCGTCTCGCCGTTGCCGCTGTCGGCCGACTTCAAGCGCGCCGACGGATCGCCGACGGCGTCGCCGCCGCGACATGCGCTGGCCGTCGGGACCGTGCGCTTTGTCGGCGAAGCGGTCGCCGCGGCGATCGCGCAAAGCGCGCAGCAGGCGCGCGATGCGGTCGAGGCGATCGATGTCCGCTACGATCCGCTGCCCGCGGTGACCGACGCCGGCGCCGCGGTGGCTGCCGGCGCGCCGCAGGTCTGGCCCGCCGCTTCGGGCAACGTCGCCTGCGAAGCGCGGCACGGCGACGCGACGGCGACCGACGCCGCCTTTGCCCGGGCCGCGCACCGCGTGTCGCTGGATCTTGTCAATCAGCGCGTCGTCGCCTGTCCGATCGAGCCGCGCACGGTGCTCGCGAGCTACGACGCGACGACCGAGCGGATCACGCTGCGCGTCGGTTGCCAGACGCCGACCGGATTGCGCGACGACCTCTGCCAGGTCGTCCTCGGCATTCCTACCGACAAGGTGCGGGTGCTGGTCGGCGACGTCGGCGGCGGCTTCGGCATGAAGACCGGGATCTATCCGGAAGATGTCGTGCTTGCCTGGGGCGCGCGCAAATACGGGGTGCCGCTCAAATGGCGCGCCGAGCGCATCGAGGAATTCCTGGCCGCGACGCACGGCCGCGACATAAGCAGCAACGCGGAGCTCGCGCTGGACGGCGACGGCAGGGTGCTCGCGCTCCGCATCGATTCGCTGGCCAACGTCGGCGCCTGCGGGACGCCGGCCGGCGTCGTCATCCAGCTGATGATCGGCCCCTGGGTCTCGACCAGCATTTACGACGTCGGGACGATCGACATCCGCATCCGGGCGGTACTCACGAATACCGCGCCGACCGGCGCCTATCGCGGCGCCGGACGGCCGGAGGCGATCTACATCATCGAGCGCTTGATGGACGCCGCGGCGCGCGAGACCGGCATCGATCCGGTCGAGCTTCGCCGGCGCAACATGATTCGCCCCGAGCAGATGCCGTACCGCAACGCGATGGACAAGACCTACGACAGCGGGCAGTTCGAGCTGGTGCTCGACAAGGCGACCGCGCTCGCCGGCTGGAAGAATTTCGACGCCCGGGCTGCCGAATCGCAGCGCCGCGGCCGCCTGCGCGGACGCGGCATCGCGGCCTTTCTCGAGTGGACCGGCGTCGACATATTCGAGGAACGCGTGACCGTCACCGTCGAAGGCTCGACCAACGGCCGGGGCACGATAGAGATCTTCTCGGCGACGCAGGCGATGGGACAGGGGCTCGCGACGACTTACGCGCAGCTCGCGGTCGACGTGTTCGGCGTGCCGATCGATGCGATTCGCATCGTGCAGGGCGACACCGACCGCGGCACCGGATTCGGCAGCGCGGGTTCGCGCTCGCTGTTCGTCGGCGGGTCGGCGGTAAAGGTCGGCGCCGAGCGCACGGTCGTCACCGCGCAAGCGCTGGCGGCGAAGGAGCTCGAAGCCGCAGCCGGCGACATCGAGTATCGCGACGGTGTGTTCAGCATCGCCGGCACCGACCGGCGGATTGGCCTCTTCGAGCTCGCGCGCCGGCAACCGCAGCAAAAGATCGTCCTCGACTCGGTGAGCTCGGTGGCCGACGCCACCTGGCCCAACGGCTGTCACATCTGCGAAGTCGAGATCGACCCGGAAACCGGCGCCGTCGCCGTCGTCGCCTACTGGTCGGTCAACGACGTCGGCCGCGTCGTCAATCCGATGATCGTCGTCGGGCAGCTCGAGGGCGGCGCGACGCAAGGCATCGGCCAGGCGCTGTGCGAGGAATTCGTCTACGACCGCGAGTCGGGGCAGGCGCTTTCGGCGACCCTGCTCGACTACGCGCTGCCGCGCGCGGCGATGATCGAGCACTTCGAGATGACGATGGACGAATCGACGCCTTGTCGCAACAACGCGATGGGCGTCAAGGGCGTCGGCGAGCTGGGCACGATAGGCGCGACGCCGGCGGTCGTCAATGCGGTGATCGATGCGTTGGTGCGGGCGGGCGCGGGCGCGAGGGCCGAAGCCTTGCAGATGCCGCTGACGCCCGAGCGCGTCTGGCGGGCGCTCGACCGCTAAGGGTACCGCGGTGGCTGCAGCACGACGCGTGCGCGCTGCTCGCGCATCGTCCTGATCAGCAGCTTCAGCAGCGCGTGCACGGCGCGCGTCGCCGGTATCGGCGTCGCGGTCAGCGTGCCCAGCTCGATGACCGATCCGATCAACGCGTCGACCTCGACCTCGCGCCCCGCTTCGACGTCCTGCAAGGTCGACGTCTTGTGCTTGCCGACTCTCGCCGCGCCTTCGATCCGCTTTTCCAGCGGGACGCGGAACGTGACCCCAAGCTTCGCCGCGACCGCCTGCGCCTCGCGCATCATGTCGGCCGCCAGCTCGCGCGTCGCCGGCTCCTCGCAGATATCGACCAGCGTCGCATGCGTCAGCGCGCTGATCGGGTTGAAGCTCATGTTGCCCCAGAGCTTCAGCCAGATCTCGGAACGGATGTCGGCGAGGATCGGCGCCTTGAGTCCGGCGGCGACCAGCGTTGCCGAAACGCTCTTGACGCGCGCGCTTTCGCTCCCGTCGAGCTCGCCGACGGGAAAGCGGTCGCCCTCCAGGTGCCGTATGACGCCCGGCGCGGCGATCTCACCGGCCGGATACACGACGCAGCCGATCAGGCGGCGCCCCTCGACGCTGCGCTCTATCGTTCCGTTCGGGTCGGCAGTCTGCAGCCGGTATCCCGCGTGCGGACCGTTGAAATTCTGGAAGTACCACCACGGCAGGCCGTTCTGCAGCGGCACGACCGGGGTCTCATCGCCGAACAGCGGCCGCATTTGCGGCGCGACGGCTTCGAGGACGTAGGCTTTGAGCGCCAGGAACACCAGGTCCTGCTCGCCGGCTTCCTCGCAGCTCGCCACCGCGCGCACGTCGCGTGCCAGCTCCTCGCTGCCGTCGTGGTGGAGGAGCTTCAAGCCGTTCGCGCGAATCGCGTCGAGATGAGCGCCCTGGTCGACTACCGTGACCGTCTGCCCGGAAAGCGCGAGCCTGACGGCGAGCATGCCGCCGATCGCCCCCGCGCCGATCACCGCGATTCGCATGAGATCCTCCTGTGCTGCGAGCTTCATTGTCGTGCAGGGTCGACGCGGCTCATCCCGCGCAGGCCGCGCTCACTCGACGCTCGTGCGCTTATTCGAAACGATTGGTCAGCGTGCCGATGCCGTCGATGACGATGCTCACCGTGCTTCCCGGCTTCATCGAGCCGACGCCGACCGACGTGCCGCAGGCGATGACGTCCCCCGCCTCCAGCGTCATGTCGTGCGAAACGAGGCTCGCCAGCTTCGCCGGCGGGAAGATGATATCGGCGACCGGATAGTTCTGCCTCTCCTGATCGTTGAGGATGGTCTTGACGACCAGCGTCGACGGGTCGACGCCGGTCGCGATCGCCGGCCCGAACACGCCGAACGTATCGAAGCTCTTGGCGCGTGTCCATTGTGCGAAGCCCGGATCCCGGGCGATGATCTCGATCGCGGTGACGTCGTTGATGCAGGTGTAACCGAAAATCCCGGCCTCCGCATCAGCTTCGCTGGCCCGGGAAAGCCGCCGGCCAATGACGATCCCCAGCTCGCCTTCGTAGATGACCTTGCCGGTGTACGACTTCGGCATGCGTATCGTCTCGCCGCCGGCGAGAAACGAGCTGCCGGCCTTCAGGAAGTAGAGCGGCTCGTCCGGAACCGCATGTCCGAGCTTGGCGACCAGCGCGCGGTAGTTGTCGAC
>DASYJB010000016.1:0-9658 GCA_035996965.1 Casimicrobiaceae bacterium
CGATCGCATCTGCGTGATGTACGCGGGACGCATCGTCGAAGAGGGGACGACCGCCGACGTGCTGGGCGCGCCGCGGCATCCCTACACGCGCGGCCTGCTCGACTCGGTGCCGGCAAGCACCGCGCCGCGCGAACGGCTGCGCCAGATCCCGGGCATGACGCCGTCGCTGCTCGAGCTGGCGCCCGGATGCGCATTCAGGTTCCGCTGCGCGCGCGCGCAAGCCGACTGCGAGCGCGACCCGCGAATGCGGCCACTGGGCGGCATCGGCCAGTCGGTCCGGTGCTTGCACCCGCTGGAGGAGACTTGAACGACAGCGCAAGCGAACGATGATCGAATCGGCGCCCGCATCGAGCGAGCCGCCGCTCATCGAGCTGCGACGGGTCTCGAAGCGCTTCGTGAAAGCGCTGGATACATCCATGCGCATCGCCAACCTGTTCGGCGCGGGGCTGCGGGAGGAAGTCGTGCGCGCGGTCGATGATGTCGATCTCGCAATCCGTGCGCGGGAGGTCGTCGGTCTGGTCGGCGAGTCGGGCTGCGGCAAATCGACCCTCGGCAGGCTTGCTGTGGGCCTGATGCCGTTGTCCGAAGGCGAGCGCCGGTGGCAGGGAAAGCCGCTTGCGGGCCTTGCCCCCGTGGCGGCGCGTGAACAGCAGCTCAAGATGCAGATGATCTTCCAGGACCCGTACGCGTCACTGAACCCGCGCCTGCGCGTCGTCGATATCGTCGGCGAAGCGCCGGTCGTGCACGGCCTGATCGCGCCGCAGCAGCAGGTCGAATACGTCGGTCTGCAGCTCAATCGCGTCGGCCTGGATCCGACGCTGATGCGGCGCTTTCCACACCAGTTCTCGGGCGGTCAGCGCGCGCGCATCGGTATCGCGCGGGCGCTGGCGGTCAAGCCGGAATTCATCGTCTGCGACGAATCGATCGCCGCGCTGGACGTGTCGATCCAGGCGCAGGTGCTGAACCTGTTCATGGATTTGCGGGCCGCGCTCAACCTGACGTATCTTTTCATCAGTCACGATCTGGGCGTCGTGCGGCACATCAGCGATCGCGTCCTGATCATGTACCTCGGACGGATCGTCGAATCGGGTCCGACGCAGCAGTTGTTCAGCGCGCCCAACCATCCATACACGCAAGCGCTGCTGCTCGAAATGGGCCGTCTCGAGCCAAAAAAGAGAACCTTTGTTCCGATCCGCGGCGAGATTCCATCGCCGATGGCGCCGCCGTCGGGCTGTCATTTTCATCCGCGCTGCCCGTATGCGATGCGGATATGCCGCGACCTGGCGCCGCCGCTGGACGAGATCGCCCCGGGTCGATGGTCGGCTTGTCATCTGAACGACGCGGTGCGGCATTGATCGACGCTGTTCGACGTCACGCCGAAGCAGCGCAATCGATCCCGCTGGTGCTCGACTCGCCGCACAGCGGCACCGCGTATCCGGCCGACTTCGACCACGCTGCGCCGCGTGCGCTGGTGCGGCGCGCCGAGGACACCTATGTCGACGAGCTCTTCGCCTCGGCGCCGCGGTTCGGCGCGACGCTGATCGAGGCGCTGTTCCCGCGCGCCTACATCGATCCGAACCGGCACGTTGCCGACATCGACACCGAGCTCCTCGCCGACGCCTGGCCTGGGCCCGTGACGCCATCGCGCAAGACCGAGCAAGGCATCGGGCTGGTCTGGCGACTCGCGCACGGCGGCGTGCCGATGTACGCGCGCCCGCTCGGCGCGGCCGAGGTGCAGCAGCGCATCGAGCGCTATTACGATCCGTATCATGCCGCCGTCGCCGCGGCACTCGACGAGCGGCATCGCGCCTTCGGGGAGGTATGGCATCTGAACTGTCACTCGATGCCGGCGGAAGGCGACGTCAATGCCGACGATCCGGGACGAGCGCGCGCCGATTTCGTCCTGGGCGATCGCGATGCCACGACCTGCGCGCCAGAATTCACCGCCTTCGTCGCCGCAACCCTGGCGGCGATGGGTTACGCCGTCGCGATCAACGACCCGTACAAGGGCGTCGAGCTGGTGCGGAAATTCGGCCGTCCGCACGAGCGCCGGCACAGCTTGCAGATCGAGATCAATCGCCGTCTTTACATGAACGAGACGACGCTGGCCAAGCTCGACGGATTCGAGCCGCTGCGCCGGAATCTCGATCGTCTGGTCGACGCACTGCGCCACTTCGTCCTGTCGCGCGTCCGATGACCGGACGCCTCGTACTGGCCTGACCGCTTGACCGCTTTCGGACCTCTTGCTACCGTAGCTCGAGCCGCGCCCGCAATCGACTTTAGATCGAACGAAGAGGCGCGGCGGAAATACTCCCGGAGGAGCCATGATGAACGTATTCGTACGCGGCCTTGTCGCTGCGGTCTTCGCATTCTGCGTTTTTGCAACGCCGGCGTTCGCGGCGTATCCGGAGCGTCCGGTCACGTTGATCGTTCCGTGGGCCGCAGGCGGCGGCACCGACGCCACCGCGCGCATCATCGCGAGCTTGCTCGAAAGAGAGATCGGCCAGCCGGTGACCGTCGTCAACCGAACCGGCGGCAGCGGCGTCGTCGGCCACGCCGCCATCGCATCGGCGGCGCCGGACGGGTACACGATCGGCATGATCACCGTCGAAATCGGCATGATGCACTGGCAGGGGCTGACCGAAATCAACGGCGCGTCGTACACGCCAATCGGCCTGGTCAATGCGGACCCGGCGGGGATCGAAGTGCGCGCCGATGCGCCGTACAAGACCGTCGGCGACCTGGTCGCCGCGATCAAGGCCAACCCTGGCAAGTTCAAGGCCTCCGGCACCGGGCAGGGCGGCATCTGGCATCTGGCGATCGCCGGCATGCTGCGCGACATGAAAGTCGATCCCGCGAGCGTGCCGTGGGTGCCGTCGAACGGTGCCGCTCCCGGACTGCAGGACATGGTGGCCGGCGGCATAGAGATCGCGCCGGTGTCGCTGCCCGAGGCGCGCTCGCTGATCGACGCCGGCAAGGTGAAGAGCCTGGCGGTGCTCTCCGAAAAGCGCTCGACCTTGTACCCGAATGTGCCGACGCTGAAGGAAGCCGCGGGCAGCGACTGGACGATGGCCGCCTGGCGCGGCATCGCCGCGCCGAAGGGCATCCCGGCCGATGCGCGCGACAAGCTCGCCGCGGCGATCAAGAAGATCGCCGCCAGCAAGGACTACAACGACTTCATGATGCAGCGCGGATTCGGCGTCATTTACGAGGACCCGGACGATTTCGCCAAGTACATGGCCAAGTCCGATACCGACCTCGGGGCGACGATGAAGGCCGTCGGCATCGTCAAGTGAGGCAGCCCGCGATCCGAGCGCCGCGACTTTAGCGTAGCGTGAAGCTCAACGACGCCGTCTGGGGCGCGCTGTTCATCCTGTTGTCGGTTGCACTTTTGGTGCACGTACAGGGCTTTCCGACGATACCGGGCCAGAACATCGGCCCGGCGCTTTTCCCCGGAATCATCGCGGTCGGCCTGGCGGTCTGCGGAGCGCTGCTGATCGTCAAGGGCCTGGCCGTCCGCGCGCAGGGGCCCGAGCAGGCGCATTGGCTGACGTTTGCTCCGTGGGTCGCTTCGCCGCGCCATGTGCTGGCGTTCTTCATGGTGATCGCGGTCAATGTGTTCTACATCCTGCTGGTCGACACGCTCGGCTTCATCCCGACCGCGGTGATCTACCTGGCGGTGCTGTTCGCGGTGTTCGGCGTGTCGCCGCGGTGGAACCTTCCGGTGGCGATCGCGGTTACGCTGCTGATCCACTACAGCTTCTACAAGATGCTGAAGGTTCCGCTGCCGTGGGGCGTGTTGACCGGCGTCGCATGGTAGCCGTCGCCGACGCCAGGCACGCGAAGGGAAAGCGATGAGCCCGGCCTGGGCACAGGCATTCGCGATGGTGTTCGAGCCGTACAACATGTTCGTGATGCTGGCGGCGTCGCTTTTCGGCCTTTTTGTCGGCGCGGTCCCCGGGCTGACCGCGACGATGGCGACCGCACTGCTGGTGCCGGTGACTTTTTTTATGGCGCCGGTGCCGGCGATCGCCGCGATCGTGACCGCGACCGCGATGGCCATTTTCTCCGGCGATATCCCGGGCGCGCTGATGCGCATGCCGGGCACGCCGGCGTCGGCCGCATACACCGACGAAGCCTACGCGATGACCAAGAAGGGGCAGGCGGATACCGCGCTCGGCGCGGGGCTGGTGTTTTCCGCGGTCGGCGGGCTGTTCGGCACGGCGGTGCTGATCGTTTCGGCGCCGACGCTCGCCGAGTTCGCGCTGAACTTCAGCTCGTTCGAATATTTCTGGCTGGTCCTGCTCGGACTTACCTGCGCCGTCTTCATCACGTCGGATCGCCCGCTGAAGGGATTCATTTCGCTGCTGCTCGGTCTGCTCGTCGCCTGTGTCGGACTGAACAATCCGGCGGCGATCCCGCGTTTCACCTTCGGCAACGTCGAGCTGCTGGGCGGCATCGGGATGATCCCGATGATGATAGGCATGTTCGCGATCTCGGAAATCATCCGCTATGCGGTCGACACGAATCCGACCTTGAAGATCGTCGACAAGCCGATCGGCAACGTTTTCAAGGGCATGTGGCGGCTGGCCAGGAAATATCCGGTTCAGATCCTGCGCGGCAGCGCGCTTGGAACGCTGGTCGGGGCGCTGCCCGGCGCGGGCGCCGATATCGCGGCATGGATGTCGTATGCGATGAGCAAGAAGTTCTCGAAAGAGCCGGAGAAATTCGGCACCGGCCATGTCGAAGGCATCGTCGAGTCGGGCTCGGCGAACAACAGCGCGCTGGCCGGCGCATGGATTCCCGCGCTGGTTTTCGGCATCCCGGGCGACTCGATCACCGCGATTGTCATCGGCGTGCTGTACATGAAGAACATGAACCCGGGACCGTCGCTTTTCACCAACAACCCGCAGAACATCTACGCGGTCTATCTGCTGTTCATCATCGCCAATCTGATCATGCTGCCGCTCGGCTGGTGGTGCATCAAGGTGTCGAAGCAGATCCTCAAGGTGCCGCGCACCGTCCTGATGCCGGTGATCATGCTGTTCTGCGTCGTCGGCTCGTTCGCGATCAACAACACCGCGTTCGACGTCACCGTGATGCTGATTGCCGGCATCGCCGCGTTCATCCTCGAGGAAAACGGCTTCCCGGTCGCGCCGGCGATCCTCGGCGTCGTCCTCGGGGGCATGCTGGAAGAGAATTTCGTCAGCTCGATGATCAAGTCGGACGGGCAGCTGACGGCGTTCTTTGCTCGTCCGGTCGCGGCGACGCTGGGCGCCATGACCGCCGCGGTCTGGTTCCTGCCGATTCTGATGCGCCGCCTGCGGCGGCTCGCCGGGATCGAAGAGCCCGCCTAGCGCCGCTGGGCGCGATGCTGCAGCGCAGCGCGTTGACCCCATCGCGTGCGGCAGGGTAAAATCCACAGGTTATAGCCAGGCCGGCCGGAATTGCGGCCAAATGCGGTTTTACAAGCGAGCAATGCGCGGCAAACTGGTCGTCGGCAACTGGAAAATGAACGGCAGTTTGCGGCAGAACGACGCGCTGCTCGCCGAGTTGCGTTCCGGCTGGACGGCGATGCCGTCGCGGCGAATTGCGATTTGCGTGCCATTTCCCTATCTTTGGCAGGCTCAGGCGGCGCTTTCCGGCTCGGTGCTCGAGTGGGGCGCCCAGAACGTCAGTGAACATGCTTCCGGCGCATTCACCGGGGAGGTCGCGGCGACGATGGTGGCCGAATTCGGCAGCCGCGTTGCGATCGTCGGCCACTCCGAGCGGCGGGCGCTGTACGGTGAGACCGACGCGGCGGTCGCGAACAAGGCCGCCGCGGCGCTGGCGGCCGGTTTGACGCCGATCGTCTGCGTGGGCGAGACACTGGCCGAGCGCGAGGCATCGGCTACCGATGCGGTCGTGCTGCGACAGCTGGATGCCGTCGTTGCCGTGCTGGGCCAGAAGCTCGCGCAGGCGGTCGTCGCGTATGAGCCGGTGTGGGCGATCGGTACCGGCAGGACGGCCACGCCGCAGCAGGCCGAAGCCGTGCATGAGCTCCTGCGCCGGCGGCTGCGGACGGCGGTGGGCGAGTCGGCGGACGAAATGCTTTTGCTCTATGGCGGCAGCGTGAAGGCGGATAACGCCAAGACGCTGTTTGCATGTGCGAATATCGACGGGGGCCTGGTTGGCGGAGCATCGCTCAAGGCTGACGAATTTTTGGCGATTGCGCGTGCCTAACACGACGCAGCGCGGCGCAGCGACGGCTCGTTCGCCGGACGCGCGGTGGGCGACAAGGAACGAAGGATGATCTGGGAAACGGTTCTGATCGGTGTGCACTTTCTGATAGCCGTGGCGTTGATCGGCTTCATATTGATGCAGCATGGCAAGGGCGCTGATATGGGCGCCGCGTTCGGCAGCGGCGCGTCGGGCAGCCTTTTTGGCGCCGCAGGTTCGGCGAACTTCCTGTCGCGGACAACCGCGATATTGGCCACCGTCTTCTTTCTGTCGAGTCTCGGCTTGACGTACCTGGCGACCAATCACGAGGCGGCGCGGGATCTGATGCAGCAGGGCGTGGCGCCGAAAGCGCCGGCGGCGGCACCGAAGGCGGGCGAGCTGCCTCAGCAAGCAGCGCCTGCGGCGCCGGCAGCTCCGGCGCCCGCCGATCCGAATTCGAAAGCGGGGGAAATACCGAAATAGCGGCGGTTGGCGGCGAGGCTTGCCGCGATCGGCCAAAACCGGGATCTCTTGGTTTGCCGGATGCGAACCGACCGAGCAGAGCGCTGACAAGCCGACGTGGTGAAATTGGTAGACACGCTGTCTTGAGGGGGCAGTGGCGTAAGCCGTGGGAGTTCGAGTCTCCCCGTCGGCACCAGAATGACAAGGCGCGCGAGCGCTCAAGCAGGAGCAGTACATTGCGGCGGCGGTTCATGGCTGCCGTCGCGTTTTGACGGGGGTGGTAGATACCATCATGCTGGAACAGTACTTTCCGATCCTGCTTTTCATCTTGGTCGGTGTCGGCATCGGGCTGCTTCTGCTCACCGTCGGAACGCTGGTCGCGCCCGACCGCCCCGACGCGGCGAAACTGTCCCCGTACGAATGCGGATTCGAGGCTTTTGAGGACGCGCGGATGAAGTTCGACGTCCGCTACTACCTGATCGCCATCCTGTTCATCCTGTTCGATCTTGAGATTGCATTTCTTTTTCCCTGGGCGGTCGTCCTGCCCGACATCGGCATCTTCGGTTTCTGGTCGATGATGGTCTTCCTCGCCATTCTGGTGATCGGCTTCGTCTACGAGTGGAAAAAAGGGGCGCTGGAATGGGAGTAGCGCTGATGGCCGCAGAGCAGGGGCCCCGCGAAGCGGGGATGCGACCGGCCAGCAGCGCAGGCCGCCGACGCACGTACGTTTATGCGGCGACGGTGGCACAAGGAGGCGGCGGGCGCGGGGGATCCCATGCCCATTGAAGGCATCCTCGAAAAAGGCTTTGTCACCACCTCGCTCGACGGGCTGATCAACTGGGCTCGCAACGGCTCGATGTGGCCGATGACCTTCGGGCTCGCCTGCTGCGCGGTGGAAATGATGCATGCCGGCGCGGCGCGCTACGACCTCGACCGCTTCGGCGTGGTTTTCCGGCCGAGCCCGCGTCAATCGGACGTGATGATCGTCGCCGGCACCTTGTGCAACAAGATGGCGCCGGCGTTGCGCCGCGTGTATGACCAGATGGCCGAGCCGCGCTGGGTCATTTCGATGGGATCCTGCGCCAACGGCGGCGGCTACTACCACTATTCGTACTCGGTCGTGCGCGGTTGCGATCGCATCGTGCCGGTCGACATCTATGTGCCCGGCTGCCCACCGACGGCCGAGGCGCTGCTCTACGGGATCATCCAGCTGCAAAACAAGATCTGGCGCACCAATACAATCGCGCGCTGATGAACAACGCGATGCTTTCCGAAGCGCTCGGATCCGTATTCGCGGACAAGTTCCGCGTCGAAACGGCGTTCGGAGCGGTCACCGCGGTCGTCGACGCCGAGAGGCTGATCGCGACGATGCGTTCGCTGCGCGATCTGCCCGAGTTTCGCTTCGAGACGCTGATCGATGTTTGCGGCGTCGACTATTCGGCGTACGGCGCGACCGCGCGCGGGCTCGCCTACTCGAGCTCCGACGCGACGCCGGCGGAGCCGCCCAAGCGACTGCACGGCGGGCGGTTCGCGGCGGTCTATCACCTGCTGTCGCTCACGCATAATCACCGGCTGCGCGTGCGCGCCTTCGCGCCCGACGACGATTTTCCGGTGCTGCCGTCGGTCATCGACGTCTGGCCGTCGGCGAACTGGTACGAGCGCGAGGCATTCGATTTCTACGGCGTCATGTTCACCGGTCATCCCGATCTGCGCCGCATCCTGACCGACTACGGTTTTGTCGGCCATCCGTTCCGCAAGGACTTTCCGCTTTCCGGCAATGTCGAAATGCGCTACGACCCCGAGCAGGGGCGTGTCAT
Source organism: Casimicrobiaceae bacterium (assembly GCA_035996965.1). Classification (GTDB taxonomy): domain Bacteria; phylum Pseudomonadota; class Gammaproteobacteria; order Burkholderiales; family Casimicrobiaceae; genus PALSA-1003. The sequence continues at coordinate 8,478 of DASYJB010000016.1, forward strand.
CTATCAGCCGGTGACGATCGAGCCGCGCGAGGTCGTGCCGCGCATCATCCGCGAGGAAAGCTACGCGGAAAGCGAAGGGTTCCGCAAGGGCTGAAGACGTGGCGGAGATCCGTAACTACACGATGAACTTTGGCCCCCAGCACCCGGCGGCGCACGGCGTGCTGCGGCTGGTGCTCGAGCTCGATGGTGAAGTCATCCAGCGCGCCGATCCGCACATCGGCCTCTTGCACCGGGCGACCGAAAAGCTCGCCGAATACAAGACCTACGTCCAGTCGCTGCCGTACATGGACCGGCTCGATTACGTCTCGATGATGTCGAACGAGCACGCCTATTGCCTGGCGATCGAAGAGCTGCTCGGTATCGAGGTGCCGATCCGCGCGCTCTACATCCGAGTGATGTTCGACGAGATCACGCGGATCCTCAATCACCTGCTTTGGCTCGGCGCGCATTCGCTCGATGTCGGCGCGATGACGACGTTCCTGTACTGCTTCCGCGAGCGCGAGGACCTGATGGACTGCTATGAAGCGGTCTCCGGGGCCCGCCTGCACGCCGCGTACTACCGTCCGGGCGGCGTCTACCGCGATCTGCCCGACCGGATGCCGCAATATCAGCCGTCGCCTATCCACAACGCCCGCGCGATTGCGCGGATGAACGAGAATCGGCAGGGCAGCCTGCTCGATTTCATCGAAGATTTCACCCGGCGCTTTCCGGGCTACGTCGACGAATACGAAACGCTGCTGACCGAGAACCGCATCTGGAAGCAGCGCACGGTAGGCATCGGCGTCGTCACGCCGGAGCGCGCCAAGGCGCTGGGCTTCACCGGCCCGATGCTGCGCGGCTCGGGCGTTGCCTGGGACCTGCGCAAGAAGCAGCCGTATGCGGTGTACGACCGGATGAAGTTCGACATACCGGTGGGAACGACCGGCGACTGCTACGACCGCTATCTGGTGCGCGTGCAGGAAATGCGCGAGGCGAACCGCATCGTCAAGCAGTGCATCGACTGGCTGCGAGTCAACCCCGGACCGGTGATCACCGCCAACCACAAGATCGCCCCGCCCTCTCGCGAGGAAATGAAGGCGAACATGGAAGAGCTGATCCACCATTTCAAGCTCTTCACCGAAGGCATCCATGTGCCGCCGGGCGAAGTGTATGCGGCGGTCGAGCATCCTAAGGGCGAGTTC
>DASYJB010000017.1:0-22906 GCA_035996965.1 Casimicrobiaceae bacterium
AACGCGGTTCTCGCCGCGCTCAAGGGCCGCGGCGTCGACGCGCATCCGTTCGATCCGGCCGAGCGCTCGATCTTCGAGCTCGAGCGCGACGGATTCGGGCGCGCTTTTATCGCGCTGCACGGCCGCTTCGGCGAAGACGGCACCGTCCAGGGCGCGCTCGAAGTGCTGCGCATTCCGTACACCGGCAGCGGCGTGATGGCATCGGCGCTGGCGATGGACAAGTGGCGCACCAAGCTGGTCTGGACCGCCAGCGCGATTCCGACGCCGCGCTATCGCGTCGTCGACGCCGGCTCCGACTGGTGGGCGATCGTCGCCGAGCTCGGCTTGCCGCTGATCGTCAAGCCGGCGCGCGAGGGCTCGACGATAGGCATAAGCAAGGTCGCCAAGGTCGACCACGATGAAATGGCGGTCGCGTATCGTGCCGCCGCCGAGCACGACGACCTGGTGATCGTCGAGGAGTTCGTCGCCGGCGTCGAGCTGACGGTCGGCGTCCTCGGCGAGCGCGCGCTGCCGCTGATACGCATCGAAGCGCCGCAGGGCAACTACGACTACCACAACAAATATTTTTCCGACGAGACCAAGTACTTCTGTCCGTGCGGCATCGACGCCGAGGTCGAAAGCGCGATCCAGGCGCAATCGATGGACGCGTTTCGGATCATCGGCTGCACCGGCTGGGGACGGCTCGATCTGATCCTCCGGCCCGACGGCGAATGGACGTTCCTCGAGGTCAATACCTCTCCCGGCATGACCGGTCACAGCCTGGTGCCGATGGCGGCGCGGCAAGCCGGCATGGACTTCGCCGAGCTCTGCGTCCAGATCCTGCGAGGCGCCCATGTGGGATAACCCGCGGCAGCTCAACGCCATCGCGCTCGTTATCGCCTTCGCGGCGGCGACGATGCTGGGCTGGGGCGCGGTCGCGTGGGCCGTGCGCCAGCCGGTGTTCGCGTTTCACAAGGTCGTCATCGACGGGCCGCTGCAGCGCGCCAATCCGGCGCATCTGGAAGCGGTGCTGCGCGAGGAGGTCAAGGGAACGTTCTTCACGCTTCGTCTCCCCGACGCGCGCTCATCGCTGCAGCGCGTGCCCTGGGTCAGAGGCGTGGCGCTGCGCCGCCAGTGGCCGGACCGGCTCGAGGTCGCGGTCAGCGAGCACCAGCCGCTCGCCCGCTGGAACGACGCTGCGCTGATCGACACCGAAGGCGAGGTGTTCAGCGCCGATTTCGACGGCGACCTGCCGCAATTCACCGGGCCGGAAGGAACGGCCGCGGAAGTCGCCGCGCATTACCGCGCCTTTGGCGCGGCGCTCGCGCCGACCGGGCGCGCGATCAACGCGATCCGCCGTTCGCCGCGCGGCGGCTGGCAGCTGGTCGCGGCCGGCAGCCCGCCATTGACGATCGAGCTGGGGCGCACCGACCCGGGCGAGCGCCTGGCGCGCTTCGTCGCCTACTACCGCCAGACGCTGGACCCGCTTTCGCGCGGCGGCGCGCGCATCGACTACGCCGACCTTCGCTATCGCAACGGATTCGCCGCGCGCGTGTCCGGCAGCAGCGATCGATCGTCCAGAAAAGCGTCCCGGGGATAGAACAACATGGTCAAGGACAGCAAGAACCTCATCGTCGCCCTCGACATCGGGACCTCGAAGATCGTCGCGATCGTCGCCGAGGTCACCGCCGACAAGCGCCTGAACATCATCGGGCTGGGCACGCAGCCGGCGCGGGGGCTTAAGAAGGGTGTCGTCGTCAACATCGAAGCGACGATGGCGTCGATCCAGCGCGTGCTCGAGGAAGCCGAGCTGATGGCCGACTGCGCGATCACCGAGGTCTACACCGGCATCGCCGGCAGCCATATAAGGAGCCTCAACTCCAGCGGCATGGTCGCGATCAAGGAAAAGGAAGTGACGCAGGCCGACATCGACCGCGTCATCGAGACGGCGAAGGCGATCGCGATACCGAACGACCAGCAGGTGCTGCACATCCTGCCGCAGGAATTCATCGTCGACGGCCAGGAGGACGTGCGCGAGCCGCTGGGCATGAGTGGCGTGCGGCTCGAAGTGAAAGTGCACATCGTCACCGGCGCGGTATCCGCGGTCGAGAACATCACCAAGTGCGTGCGTCGCTGCGGGCTCAGGGTCAACGACGTGATGCTGCAGCCGCTGGCCTCCGCGCTGGCGGTGCTGAACGAGGACGAAAAGGACCTGGGTGTGTGCGTGATGGACATCGGCGGCGGCACGACCGACATCGCCGTGTTCACCGGCGGCGCGATCCGCCACACGGCGGTCATTCCGATCGCCGGAGATCAGGTGACCAACGATATCGCGATGACCCTGCGCACGCCGACCAAGGAGGCCGAAGAGCTGAAGCTCCGACACGGTTGCGCGCTGCGCCAGCTGGCGGACCCGAACGACATCATCGAAGTGCCCGGCGTCGGCGAGCGCGGGCCGCGCAAGCTTTCGCGGCAGACGCTGGCCGAGGTGATCGAGCCGCGCATCGAGGAGCTCTACACGCTGGCGCAGTCGGAGCTGCGAAGGAGCGGACTCGAGGAGATGCTTTCGTCAGGCATCGTGCTGACCGGCGGCTCGGCGCTGCTGCAGGGGATGGTCGAGCTCGGCGAGGAAGTCTTTCACCTTCCGGTGCGCGTCGGCGTGCCGGCCTACGTCGGCGGCCTGGCCGACGTGATCAGAAGCCCGCGCTACGCGACCGCCGTCGGCCTCTTGCTCGACGGGCGCGAACATTTTCTGCGCGCGGAAATCGCGCGCGGCCAGACCAAGGGATTGGGCAACGTCGGAGAACGGATGAGGCAATGGTTCAAGGCGAATTTTTGAGCAATGCAACAGCACGTCAATCGTTTGAAGCACTTCGACAGGAGAGAGGAGCACATCATGTTTGAAATCATCGACCAGAACCCGCAGGAAGCCGTCATCAAGGTCATCGGCGTCGGCGGCTGCGGGGGCAACGCCATCGAGCACATGATCGAACGCGGGCTGCAAGGCGTCGAGTTCATTACGGCGAACACCGATGCGCAGGCGCTGAAACGCTCGACCGCGCGCGTCCAGCTTCAGCTCGGCAGCAATCTGACGCGCGGCCTGGGCGCCGGAGCGAGGCCGGAGATCGGCCGCGACGCGGCGATGGAGGACAAGGACCGGATCGGCGAAATGATCGACGGCGCCGACATGCTGTTCATCACCGCCGGCATGGGTGGCGGGACCGGCACCGGTGCGGCGCCTATCGTCGCGCAGGTCGCGAAAGACCGCGGCATCCTGACCGTCGCGGTCGTGACGCGGCCGTTCCAGTTCGAAGGCAAGCGGCAGAGAGTCGCCGAAGCCGGCATCGAGGAGCTGAAAAAGACGGTCGACTCGCTGATCATCATCCCGAACGACAAGCTGATGCAGGTGCTCGGCGAAGACGTCTCGGTGCTCGATGCCTACGCGGCCGCCAACGACGTGCTGCACAGCGCGGTCGCCGGGATCGCCGAGGTGATCAACAATCCGGGCCTGGTCAACGTCGACTTTGCCGACGTGCGCACGGTGATGTCGGAAGTCGGCATGGCGATGATGGGCTCGGCCAAGGTCGGCGGACCCGACCGCGCGCGGCTCGCCGCCGAGCGCGCCGTCGCGAGTCCGTTGCTCGAGGAGATCAACCTCGCCGGCGCTCGCGGCGTGCTGGTGAACATCACCGCGTCGGCCGGACTCAAGATGAAGGAATATCACGAGGTCATGAACACGATCAAATCGTTCACCGCGGACGATGCGATGGTGATCGTCGGCACCGTGATCGACGAGGCGATGAAGGACGAGCTCCGCGTGACGATGATCGCGACGGGCCTGGGCGCCGTCACCGCCCGCAGCCGGCAGCCCAGGCTCGAAGTCGTCGAGCACGTGGTCGAGCGCACCGGGACCGACGGCATCGGCATGTCGATCGAGACCGTCGACTACGATTCGCTGGACAAGACGCCGGCGGTCATCCGGCGCGGGCGCACGCCGTCGCCGGCGTCCGGTGCATCGGCGTTCGATGCCTCCGACATTCCGGCGTTTCTGCGCAAGCAGGCGGACTAGTCGCGCGCCAACGACGGTTGCCGTGAAGGCGACGGCGGGCATCGGGATCGGCTGCTTCCAGCGGAGGCAGGGACGAGCACGCGAACGTGTCCGGCCTATGCTACAATTGTTTGCTAACTCCTTGAGCCGGCAAGTGAATCGCTGCCCGGTCCGAAAAGGGGGACATCGATGATGAAACAACGCACGCTCAAATCCAAGATCAAGACGACCGGCGTCGGCCTGCACACCGGCGCGCGCGTCGAATTGACGCTGCGTCCGGCGCATCCGGAAACGGGAATCGTGTTCCATCGAGTCGACTTGCCAGGCTCGGCGGCGATTCCGGGCGAGGCACGCAACGTCGGCGACACGCGACTTTCGTCGTCGCTGACCAAGGATGGCGCCACCGTGTCGACCGTCGAGCATCTGATGTCGGCGCTGGCCGGACTCGGCATCGACAATGTCCACGTCGACGTCGCCGGGCCCGAGTTGCCGATCATGGACGGCAGCGCCGCCCCTTTCGTCTTCCTGCTGCAGTCCGCCGGCATCGTCGAGCAGGACGCGGCCAAACGCTATTTGCGCATCAAGCTGCCGGTCGAAGCGCGAGACGGCGACAAATGGGCGCGCTTCGAACCGCATCACGGTTTCGTGCTCGACTTCACGATCGATTTCCCGCACCCGGTGTTCGGTTCGGAAAACCGGCACGTGATCATCGATTTCGCCGAGAACTCGTACACCAAGGAAGTCAGCCGCGCCCGCACGTTCGGTTTCATGCAGGACGTCGAAGCGATGCGCTCGGCGGGGCTCGCGCTGGGCGGCAGCCTGCAGAACGCGATCGTGCTCGACGAAACGCGCGTCCTGAACAGCGAGGGTCTGCGCTACGACAACGAGTTCGCGAAGCACAAGGTGCTCGACGCGATCGGCGACCTGTATCTGCTCGGCCATCCGCTGATCGGACGCTACACGGCGTTCAAGTCCGGTCATGCGCTGAACAACGCGCTGTCGCGCGCACTGCTGGATCGGCCCGAGGCGTGGGAGATCGTGACGTTCGACGCGCAAGCCGACGTCCCGCGCGCGTTCCAGGGCTGGCAACTGGCTCAGCCGGTCTAGCTCGATAACGGAATAAGCAGGCTGAGGCGAAAGCCGGGAGCAGCACCCCGCGCCCGGCGGGGTGATCCCGCGCGCTCCCCTTAAGGATCCCCTTTGGTTCTGGTGCGGATGCTGCTGTTTCTGGCTCTGGCGGCGATCGCCGCCGCCGGAGTGGCCTACCTGTTCAAGCGCGACCGGCGCTATCTGCGCTTCATCGGCCGCGTCGTCCAATACACGATCCTGTTACTTCTCGGCATCCTGGTCTTTTACGCCTTCGAGCGGCTGGTCGTCGTCGTCTGACCCGGCGCGGCGGGGCGCATGGCGTGCGAGGCGCCTGAGCGCTTTGGCCAGCGGCTCGTCGCCCAAGCCGGAGGCCAGTGCCTCGAGCGTCGTCGCCGCCGCCTCATCCAATTGTTTTTTAGGGGTTTTCGCTGGTTCGAACGCCGCCGGGCGGGCTTGCACCCGCACCCTTATTCCAGTAAATTCCCACCCCTCCCCGGCAAGTTTGTGCAGCACATCGGGCGCGCGTTGCCGCAGCAATGCCGCCGCGGCGCCGCTGGCAGCCACAAGTTCCAGTTCCTGGGATCGGGCATCCGCGATACTGACGTGGGTGGCCAGCGCGGGCGGCAACGCCCGGCGCAATCGTAGTTGCAAGCGGAGCTCACGCTCTCGGCGGCGCTGGAGATCGGCCAACGCGGTTTCGTTTTGAAGTACTTGCCCTAGGAGCCGCATGACGTTAGCATATTCGCCAGAAGCCGGACGCTGCCTCGCGCGCCGACGATTGCAGGGAGATCCAGTTTGAACATTATCCTGGTTTCCGGCGCCACGGCGCGGGCCCGCACCCTGAGCCTCGACTGGCGACACTGGACGGCCGGCGGATTAAGCCTCCTCGCGCTTTTTCTGTCGTTCACGCTGCTGTTCAACTACATGACGCTGCGCTACGCCGCGTCGATCAATCATCCGCTGTTGCAGGCGATCCTGCTGGCGGACCAGCGGGAAGAGGCACTGAAAACGCAGGAGGTCGTGCAAGGCCACCTCAACGCGATGGCGGTCAAGCTGGGCGACCTGCAGGCGCAGATGCTGCGGCTCGACGGCTTGGGCGAGCGGCTGGCCAAGCTCGCCGGTTTGAAGCTGCAGGAATTGCCGGGCATGCTGCAGCCGGGGGCGACGCCGGGACGCGGCGGTCCGGCGCCGACCTTGCAGCGCAACCTCTCGCTCGATGAATTCAACGCGATGCTGGCGCAGCTCGCGCAGCAGGTCGACCAGCGCTCCGACCAGCTCGGCGTGCTGGAAGCTCTGCTGGTGAGCGATTCGGCCAACAAGAAGTTTCTGCCGACCTTGAAGCCGATCGAGGATGCCTGGTACTCGTCCAACTTCGGCTGGCGCCTCGATCCGTTCTCCGGACAGCAGAGTTTCCATGAAGGTATCGATTTTCCGGCCGACGTCGGCACGGCGATCGACGCCGCCGCGAGCGGCAAGGTCATCTTCGCGGACGTGCATCCGGCCTATGGTAAAATGATCGAAATCGATCACGGCAACGGACTGGTCACCCGCTACGCGCATTGTTCGGCCCTGCTGGTGAACGAAGGCGACTTCGTCATGCGGGGCCAGCTGATTGCGAAGGTCGGCACGACGGGGCGATCGACCGGGCCGCATTTGCATTTCGAGGTGCGCTTGAACGGCGTGCCGCAGAACCCGGCGCGTTTTCTGCAGGCTAGCGGCTGAAGTCGCAATGACCGCCGGCGCTTGCCGACCGATACGAGGTTGGCGGGCGAAACGGAAGGGGTGAGGAAGTCCTCACCCCTTGTTTTTTGGGTGCGCCGTGCCCATGGTGGTAGATGGACAAGGTCCGCGTCACTAGAACCCTATGATCTCCAACATTCTCACCAAGATCTTCGGCAGCCGCAACGAGCGCCTGCTCAAGCAGTACAGCCAGGCGCTGCACAAGATCAACGCGTTCGAGCCGACGATGGCGGCGAAGTCCGACGCCGAGCTGAAGGCGATGACCGCGACGCTGAAGGAGCGGGTGACCAACGGCGAGGAGCTCGATTCGGTGCTGCCCGAGGCATTCGCCGTCGTGCGCGAAGCGGGCAAGCGAACGCTGCAAATGCGTCACTTCGACGTGCAGATGCTCGGCGGCATGGCGCTGTACTACGGCAAGATCGCCGAAATGCGCACCGGCGAGGGCAAGACGCTGGTCGCGACCCTGCCTGCCTATCTGAACGCGCTGACCGGCAACGGCGTCCACATCGTCACCGTCAACGACTACCTGGCCCAGCGCGACGCCGACTGGATGGGCCGCATCTACCGCTTCCTCGGCCTGACCGTCGGCGTGAACCTGTCGCAGATGGCCCACGACGCCAAGCAGGCAGCGTACGCGGCCGACATCACCTACGGCACCAATAACGAGTTCGGCTTCGACTACCTGCGCGACAACATGGTGTTTCACGCCGGCGAGCGCGTGCAGCGCGGCTTGTCGTACGCGATCGTCGACGAGGTCGATTCGATCCTGATCGACGAAGCGCGCACGCCGCTGATCATCTCCGGCCAGTCGGACGACAACGTCGAGATCTATTATCGATTGAACGAGCTCGCGCCGAAGCTGACCCGGCAGGCCGAAGAAAAGGGGCCCGGCGACTACTGGGTCGACGAGAAGGCGAACCAGGTTCTGCTGTCGGAGGAAGGGCACGAGCACGCCGAGGAAATACTCGCCAAGGCCGGATTGCTGCCTGCGGGAACCAGCCTCTACGACGCGGCCAACATCGCGCTGATGCACCATCTGTATGCGGCGCTGCGCGCGCACGGCATCTATCATCGCGACCAGCACTATGTCGTGCAGGACGGCGAGGTAATCATCGTCGACGAGTTCACCGGGCGGCTGATGTCGGGCCGCCGCTGGTCGGACGGACTGCACCAGGCGGTCGAAGCGAAGGAAGGCGTGCCGATCCAGCGCGAGAACCAGACGCTGGCGTCGATCACGTTCCAGAATTACTTCCGCATGTACGACAAGCTCGCCGGCATGACCGGAACGGCGGATACCGAAGCGTTCGAATTCCAGCAGATCTACCACCTCGAGACGGTCGTGATACCGACCAACGTCGCGATGATCCGCAAGGACGAAAACGATCTGGTGTTCCGCACGTTCCAGGAAAAAGTCGATGCGATCATCACCGACACCAAGGACTGCTACCAGCGCGGCCAGCCGGTGCTGGTCGGCACGACGTCGATCGAGAATTCCGAGCTGCTCGCGCAATTCCTGGTCAAGGAAAAGCTGCCGCACGAGGTGCTGAACGCCAAGCAGCACGCGCGCGAGGCGGAGATCATCGCCCAGGCCGGGCGGCCCAAGGCGATCACCATCGCGACCAACATGGCTGGGCGCGGCACCGACATCGTGCTCGGCGGCGCGATCGAGCCGACGTTGCTCGCGATCCGCGAAGACGAGGCGCGCGCGCAGACCGACCGCGACCTGGAGATCGCCAAGCTGCGCCGCGAATGGCAGGTGCTGCACAATCAGGTGATCGCCGCCGGTGGGCTGCACATCATCGGCACCGAGCGGCACGAATCGCGGCGCATCGACAACCAGTTGCGCGGCCGTTCCGGACGCCAGGGCGATCCGGGCTCGTCGCGCTTCTACCTGTCGCTCGAGGATCCGCTGCTGCGCATCTTCGGCGGCGAGCGCCTGTCCGGCATCATGCAGCGGCTGAAGATGCCCGAGGGCGAGCCGATCGAGCATCCTATCGTCAACCGCTCGATTGCCAAGGCGCAGACCCGGGTCGAGTCGCGCAACTTCGACATCCGGAAGCAACTGCTCGAATACGACGACGTCGCCAACGACCAGCGGCGCGTGATCTACCAGCAACGTAACGAACTGCTGGAGACCGAAGACATCTCGGAGACGATCCGCAACATGATCGCCGGACAGATCGAGGACACGGTGCGGCAGTACGTCCCGCCCGAGTCGGTCGAGGAGCAGTGGGACGTGCCGGCGCTCGAGAGCACGCTGGCGGGCGAGTATCAGCTGCGCGCGCCGGTCGGCGAGTGGCTGAAGAACGAGCCCGAGCTCTCCGACGAGACACTGCGCGAGCGCGCGCGCGAGTTCGCGACCAAGCAATACGAGCAGAAGCTGGGCCTCGTCGGGCCGGAGCTCTTCCACCAGTTCGAACGCAACCTGATGCTGCAGACGCTCGACCAGCACTGGCGCGAGCACCTGGGCTCGCTCGATCATCTGCGGCAGGGGATACATCTGCGCGGCTACGCGCAAAAGAATCCGAAGCAGGAATACAAGCGCGAGTCGTTCGAGCTGTTTTCCGACATGCTCGATCGCATCAAGCAGGACGTCGTCAAGATCGTTCTGACCGTGCAGGTCCGCTCCGAGCAGGACGTGCAGGCGGTCGAGGAGGCGCCGGCGGTATCCAACGTGCGCTACCAGCATACCGATTACGATACGGCGCTGGCCGCGCCGCCCGACCAGTCGCTGGCGGCGCCGCCGCCTTTTACGCGCGCCGGACAGAAAGTCGGCCGCAACGATCCGTGTCCCTGCGGATCGGGCAAGAAATTCAAGCACTGCCACGGCGCGATCTAGCCGCTGGCCCGCGCGCCGGGCTTAAGGCGCGATCCTTTAACACGCGGCCGGCCGGGTCGCGGCGCGCCGCGAGCGCTGCGGTAGAATCCGACCGACGCCTCCGCTCGCGCACCCATGCCGGTCAACTACCATCCGCCTAAGCCCGAACATTTGTTGCCGGTCGCCGGCGTCACCTTGGGCACGGCCGCCGGGCGCATCAAGAACTGGTCGCGCGACGATGTCATCCTGGTCAGCCTCGATCAGGGAGCGCGCGCCTCGGGCGTGTTCACCCGGAACCGGTTTTGCGCGGCCCCGGTGATCGTCTGTCGCGAGCACCTGGCGAACGGACAGATCACTCGCGCGCTGCTGATCAACGCCGGCAACGCCAATGCCGGTACCGGGCAGCGCGGCGTCGACGATGCGCGCGCCTGCTGTGCCGCGGTGGCTCGCGCACTGGGCTGCGCCGAATACGAAGTTCTGCCTTTCTCGACCGGCGTCATCATGGAGCGCTTGCCGGTCGACCGGATCGTGGCCGCAGTGCCGAAATGCGTGGCCGCGCTTTCGCCTTCAGGATGGGACGCGGCGATGCGCGCGATCATGACCACCGATACGGTGCCGAAAGCCGCATCGTGCCGCCTCGACATCGACGGCGTGCCGGTCACCATCACCGGCATGGCCAAGGGTGCGGGCATGATCGCGCCCAATATGGCGACGATGCTGGGCTTCATCGCCACCGACGCGGCGGTGGAAGGGTTGCTGCTCGGCGAGCTCGCGGCAAGCCTCGCCGCCGCGTCGTTCAATCGCATCACCATCGACGGTGATACCTCGACCAACGACAGCTTCGTCGTCGTGGCCACCGGCAAGGCGGCGATGGCGCCGATCGTTCGATCCGACGATCCCCGCCTGCGGCCCTTGCACGATGCGCTGGAGCTCGTCGCCGTGCAGCTGGCGCAGGCGATCGTGCGCGACGGCGAAGGGGCGACCAAATTCATCACCATCGTCGTCGACGGCGGGCGCGACGACGGCGAATGCGATCGGGTCGCGCGCGCGATCGCCGATTCGCCGCTGGTCAAGACCGCTTTTTTCGCCTCGGATCCCAACCTCGGCCGCATCGTCTGCGCAATCGGCAACGCGGCGATCGAGGATCTCGATCCGGGCTGCGTGTCGTTCTGGCTCGACGACGTGCTGGTCGTCGCGGACGGCGGCCGCGCCGCGAGCTATCGCGAGGAAGACGGCAAGCGCGTGATGGAACAGGCCGAGATCGGCATTCGGGTGGCGCTCGGGCGCGGCGGCGCGACGGCGACCGTGTGGACCTGCGATCTGTCGCACGGCTACGTCACGATCAACGCCGATTACCGGAGCTAGCGACTCGTGAACGAACGCGACCTCGACCGCCTGATCGCGCGCGCCGAAAGCCTGCTGGGCCGCCTCGAAGCGTTGCTGCCCGCCTCACCAGCCCCGCCCGACTGGAAGGCGCGGGCGTTTCGCTGGCGCAAGCGCGGGCAGCGCGGCTACCTGCAGTCGGTGTCGCGTCCGCACGCGATCAGCCTCGACGACCTGGTGGCGATCGATGCGCAAAAGGCGGCGATCGAGGCCAACACGCGGCAATTCGTCGCGGGTCTGCCGGCGAACAACGTGCTCCTCACCGGATCGCGCGGCACCGGCAAGTCGTCGCTGGTGAAGGCGATGCTGGGCAAGTACGCCGCCAAGGGCCTGCGCCTGATCGAAGTCGACAAGAGCGACCTGGTCGACCTGCCCGACATCGTCGAGCCGATCGCCGAGCGGCCCGAGCGGTTCATCGTATTCTGCGACGACCTGTCGTTCGACGCCAACGAGCCCGGCTACAAGGCGCTCAAGGTCATGCTCGACGGCACGATCGCGGCCGCTTCGTCGAACGTGCTGATCTACGCGACGTCGAACCGGCGGCATCTGCTGCCCGAATATTTCAGCGAGAATCTCGAAGCAAGGCACATCGGCGAGGAAGTGCATCCCGGCGAATCGGTCGAGGAAAAGATATCGCTGTCGGAACGCTTCGGCGTGTGGATCTCGTTCTATCCGTTCACCCAGGAAGACTACTTCCTCGCCGTCGCGCAGTGGCTGCGCTTCTACGGCGTGCCGGTGCCCGACGACGGCGCCGCGCTGGAACGCCTGCATCGCGAAGCGGTGCAATTCGCGCTGCAGCGCGGGTCGCGCAGCGGCCGCATCGCCTGGCAGTTCGCGCGGGCGCAGGCCGGCGCCCGCGCGCTCGACGGCGCCAAGGGCAAGGGCAGGAACAAGAGCACCAAGTGAGCGAGCGCACGATCGTGCGCGTCGCCGCGGCGATACTGCACCGGGGCGATGGCAAGGTGCTGCTGGCACAACGTCTGGCCGGAACGCCTTATTCAGGTTTCTGGGAATTTCCCGGCGGCAAGCTCGAGCCGGGCGAATCGGCCCGCGACGCGCTGTTGCGCGAGCTCGACGAGGAGCTCGGCATCGTCGTGACGCGGGCCGCCCCGTGGCTCACCCAGCGCTACGACTATCCGCACGCGCACGTCGAGCTCGAGTTCTTCCGGGTATTCGCATGGCAGGGCGAGCCGCATGGCCGCGACGGCCAGGCGATTGCATGGCAGCAGCCGACCGCGATCGAGGTGACACCGCTGCTGCCGGCCAATGCGCCGGTGTTGCGCGCGCTCGCCTTGCCGGCCGTGTATGCGATCTCGATGGCCGAGGATCTGGGCGAGGCGGCGTTTCTCGCGCGTGCCCGCGTCGCACTCGACGCAGGGCTCAAGCTGATTCAGCTGCGCGAGAAATCGTTCGCGCCGGAACGCCTGCGCGCGCTTGCCGACAAGCTGCTGGCGATCAGCGCGCCGTACGGTGCGCGCGTGCTGCTCAACGGCGACGCGAACGCCGCGCGCGAGCTCGCGTTCGCGGGAGTACACTGGACCGCGGCGCGCCTGCTCGCGGCGCGCTCGCGTCCCGGCGACATGCTGTGCGCCGCGTCGACGCACGACGCGGCGGAACTCGCGCAGGCCGCGAAGCTCGGCATCGACTTCGTCGTGCTCGGCCCGGTATCCGAGACGCCGACGCATCCGGACGCGCGTCCGCTGGGCTGGCAGCGTTTCGCCGAGCTCGCGGCCGGATCGCCGATGCCGGTGTACGCGCTGGGCGGACTCTCGCCCGCAGATCTCGACATCGCGATCGCGCACGGCGCGCACGGCGTCGCGCTGCGGCGGGGGGCATGGCCGGCCGAATCTTCGCGTGGCCACCCGAGCGCCCGCGCCGTCGACCCGGACTAAGAGCGCTCCTTCTCGGTGTCGTCGTCGGGGTCGGTACGGTCTTCGACGATCGGCACGCGATACGACTCGGCTGCCCAGGCGCCCAGATCGATCAGCTTGCATCGTTCCGAGCAGAAAGGGCGAAACGGATTATCGGGCGTCAGGTCGGCGGTCTTGCCGCATTGCGGGCAGCGTGCGCCGCGTCGGCGTTTGTAGGGCGTGTTCATGCCGATAATTTTGCGCGAACCGCGCGCAATGCGCCAGTCCGCGCGCCCAGGCGCGTCAGTCCAGCGCCATCGCCAGCACGCTCGCCACGTGCAGCGCTTCGCGCCCGGCGCCGTCCCGGATCTGATGGCGGCAGCTGAATCCGTCGGCCACGATCAAGGTCGCGGCGGAGGCCGAGCGCACGGCCGGCAACAGCGCCTGTTCGGCCATCTGCATCGACAGCTGGTGATGTTCCGCCTGATAGCCGAACGCGCCGGCCATGCCGCAGCACCCGGAGGCGACCGTCGTCGTGGTCAGACCCGGTATCCAGCCGAGCGCCGTCTGGATCGGCGTCATGACGGCGAAGGCTTTTTGATGGCAATGCCCGTGCAGCAGCGCCTCGGCTTGCGGCAGCGGCTTCAACGGCAAGGTCAGCCGTCCGGCAGCGCGTTCCCGCACCAGAAACTCCTCGAACAGCATCGCGTGTCTCGCGACGAGCGCGGCATCTTCGCCCAGGCCGTAACTTAAGAATTCGTCGCGCATCCCCAGCATGCACGATGGCTCGAGCCCGACGATCGCGACGCCGCGCCGCGCGTAGGAAACCAGCGCCGCCAACGTGCGGCGGGCCTCGGCCTTCGCCTCGTCGACCATCCCCGCGGCGAGAAAGGTTCGTCCGCAGCACAGCGGGCGTTCGCCCGGCACCGCGTTGGTATGCACCGTGTATCCAGCGGCCTCGAGCACGCGGCGTGCGTCGGCCGCGACCTGGTGCGCGAAGTAATTGCTGAACGTGTCGACGAAAAGCACGGCTTCGCGTCCGTCCGCGCCGTGGGCGCCGTTGCCGTCCGATCTCGCCGAGCGCAGGAAGCTGCCGCGCCACGCCGGCAGCCGGCGCCGCGCCGAAAGCCCGAGCCAGGATTCGGCCAGCTGCGCGGCGCCCGGAAGACGCGTCAGCAGGTTCGCAAGCCACGCGACCCGCGAAACCATCGGCGCATAGCGCGGCAGATGCGCAATCAGCCGGTCGCGCAGCGCGACGTCGTGCCGCCGGTTGTACGCCGCCAGCGACTCGATCTTCATTTTCGCCATGTCGACGCCGGTCGGGCATTCGCGGCGGCAGGCCTTGCACGAGACGCACAGATCGAGCGCCGCATGCACGGCTTCGCCGCCCAGGTCCTCGTCGCCGAGCTGTCCCGACAGTGCGAGGCGCAGCGTGTTGGCGCGCCCGCGCGTCGTATGCTGCTCGTCGCGCGTGACCCGATAGCTGGGGCACATGACGCCGGCGTCGAACTTGCGGCAGTGGCCGTTGTTGTTGCACATCTCGACGGCCTTGGCGAGCCCTCCCGTGACGTCGCTTCCGGTCCCGGGCGCGCTTTCGTCGCCGGTCGCGGGATCGCGGTCGACGTTCCACGCCGACCAGTCGAGCTTCGGCTGGATCGGAACCGTGCCGTACTGCGGATTGAAGCGGAAGAGCGACGTGTCGTCCATTTTGGGCGTGGCGACGATCTTGCCGGGATTCATGCGGTTGTCCGGGTCGAACAGCAGCTTGACCGCGCCGAACGCGGCGTTCAAGCGCGGTCCGAACTGCCAGGCCACCCATTCGCCGCGGCACAGGCCGTCGCCATGCTCGCCCGAATACGCACCCTTGTATTCGCGCACCATCGCCGCGGCTTCTTCGGCGATCGCCCGCATCTTGGTCGCACCGTCGCGACGCATGTCGAGGATCGGCCGCACGTGCAAGGTGCCGACACTGGCGTGTGCGTACCAGGTGCCGCTGGTGCCGTGCTTCCGGAAAACTTCGGTCAGCCTGCCGGTGTATTCGGCCAGATGCTCGAGCGGCACCGCGCAGTCCTCGATGAACGACACCGGCTTGCCGTCGCCTTTCATCGACATCATGATGTTGAGGCCGGCCTTGCGCACTTCCCACAACGCCTTCTGCGCCTGCGCCGTTTCGATCCGCACGACCGCGTCGGGCAGGCCGAGGTCGCCGATCAGCTCGGCCAGACGATCGAGGCTCGCCGCCTGCGCGGCGGCATCTTCGCCGGAGAACTCGACCAGCAGGATCGCCGCGGGCGCACCGATCAACGCGCGCTCGATCACCGGACGGAACGCGGGATTCGCTCGCGCCAGATCGATCATCGTGCGATCGACTAGCTCGACCGCCGTCGGCTGCAGGCGCACGATGTGCTGCGCCGCCGCCATCGCCTGGTAGAACGACGGAAAGTTGACCACGCCGAGCGCCTTGTGCCGCGGCAGCGGCGCGAGGGCCAGCGTCAGTCGCGACGACCAGGCGAGCGTGCCTTCGGAGCCCACGAGGAGGTGCGCGAGATTGACCGAGCCGTCGGCGGTGTACGGACGCACGCTCTGCGGCGCAAAGAGATCGAGGTTGTAGCCGCCGACCCGCCTCAGCGTCTTCGGCACCATCCGCTCGATCTCGCCGCGCTCGGCCGCGGCGATCGCCGAAAGCCCGGCGACGATCTCGCCGCCGCGGCCGTCGAGGCGCATCCGATCCAACGGACCGAACGCGATCTCGCTGCCGTCGGCCAGGATCGCATCGATACCGGCGACGTTGTGCACCATGTTGCCGTATTCGATCGAGCGCGAGCCGCAGGAGTTGTTGCCCGCCATGCCGCCGATCGACGCCTGCGCCGACGTGCTGACGTCGACCGGGAACCAGACGCCGTGCGGCCGCAGGAAGGCGTTCAGCTGATCGAGCACGACACCGGGCTGCACGGTGGCGGTCATCGAGTCATCGTCGAACGCCAGAATGCGGCACAGCGACTTGCTGTGATCGATCACCAGCGCATCGCCGACCGTCTGCCCGCATTGCGACGAGCCCGCGCCGCGCGGCAGCACCGGAACGTTGAGCTCGCGCGCGACGGCAAGCGCGGCCCGGACGTCGTCCTCGTCGCGCGGCACGACGACGCCGATCGGGTCGATCTGGTAGATCGAAGCGTCGGTCGCGTAGCGCCCGCGCGAGGCCGCGTCGAACAGCACGTCGCCGCGGCACGCCTCGCGCAGCCGCCGCGCGAGCAGCGACGAGTCGAAGGCACGCTTGAGCCGGCCGTCGATCGCGACCGGTCGTTCCAGCGCAGTATTCATCTTGGCGGAAATCGGGATCGCAGTTGTACAATGCGACTATACCTCGCCGGCGATGGCTTCGATAATGGCCGCGGCGATTTCGAGCGATTCCATTCAGCGCAACCGACCAGGCGCATGCTGAAACTCGACGACCACCCGAGCGGCCGGCATTTCCTGCAGATTCCCGGGCCGACCAACGTGCCCGACCGTGTGCTGCGCGCGCTCGATCATCCGACGATCGATCATCGAGGGCCCGAGTTCGCGCGGCTGACGCTGGAAATTCTCGATGGCCTGAAGCGCGTCTTCCAGACATCGTCGCCGATCGTCATCTACCCGGCGTCGGGCACCGGCGCGTGGGAAGCGGCGCTGGTCAATACGCTGTCGCCCGGCGATCGCGTCCTGATGTTCGAGACCGGGCACTTCGCCACGCTGTGGCGCAAGATGGCCGACAAGCTGGGGCTTGTCGTCGACTTCGTTCCCGGCGACTGGCGCAGCGGCGCCGACGCCGCGATCGTCGAGTCCAGGCTCGGCGCCGACAAGGCGCACGCGATCAAGGCCGTGCTGGTCGTGCACAACGAGACCTCGACCGGCGTCACCACGGCGATCCCGCCGATCCGCCAGGCGATCGACCGCGCCGGTCATCCGGCGCTGTTGATGGTCGACACGATCTCGTCGCTGGCCTCGATCGATTACCGGCACGCCGAATGGGGCGTCGACGTCACCGTCGCCGGCTCGCAGAAAGGCCTGATGCTGCCGCCGGGGCTCTCGTTCAACGCGGTCAGCGACAAGGCGCTTGCCGCCAGCAAGGAGGCGCGCCTGCCGCGATCGTACTTTGCCTGGGACGACATCATCGCGATGAACCGCCAGGGCTATTTTCCGTACACGCCGGCGACCAATCTGCTCTACGGACTGCACGAGGCGATCGACATGCTGCTCGGCGAAGGCCTGCCGAACGTGTTCGCGCGCCACGACAGGCACGCCGAAGCGACCCGGCGCGCGGTGCGCGGCTGGGGCCTGGAAATCCTTTGCCGCAATCCGGCCGAATACAGCAGCTCGCTGACCGCGATCGTCGTGCCCGAGGGTCACGACGCCGATGCCTTCCGCCGTGAAGCGCTCGCGCGTTACGATCTGTCGCTGGGCACCGGCCTCGGCCGCCTCGCGGGAAAGGTTTTCCGCATCGGTCACCTGGGATTCTTCAACGACCTGACGCTGTGCGGAACGTTGTGCGGCGTCGAGATGGCGCTCGCGGCGTGTGCAGTACCTCATCGTGACGGTGGGGTGCGCGATGCGCTCGACTTCCTGCGCGAGCCCGTCGCGGCAAGCGAAAAGCAGCGCGGCACGGCAACGCGCCGCGTCGCTTGAATCACCATACGACAAGCGGTTCGAAAACTTTGGAGGAATACATGACGACATTGATCGAATTCGGCAAGCGCGCAGGGATAGCGGCGTTATTGGCCGCAACGCTGTGGACGCCGGCCTGGGCGTGGGAGCCGACCAAGCCGGTCGAGATCATCGTGCCGGCGGGTGCGGGCGGTGCGTCGGATCAGATGGCGCGTGTGCTGCAAAACGCCATCGGCAAGCACAAGCTGCTGAAGCAGCCGGTGATCATCCAGCTCAAGGGCGGCTCGAGCGGCGGCGAAGGCATCATGGACGCCAAGATGAGCGCCGGCGATGCGCACAAGATCCTGATCGCGCACTCGGCGATCTACACGTTGCCGCTGGCCACCGATCTCGCGTTCAGCTGGCGCGATCTGACGCCGGTCGCCTTGATCGCGATGGACGAATTCATTCTCTGGGTGAACTCGGAAACGCCGTACAAGACCCCGGCGGAGTATCTGGCCGCCGTCAAAGCCAAGCCCGAGACCTTCAAGATGGGTGGCACCGGGTCGAAGCGGGAAGACCACATCATCACCGCCGCGATAGAAAAATCGCAGAATGTGAAGTTCACCTACATTCCCTACAAGAGCGGCGGCGAAATCTCCACCCAGCTCGTCGGCAAGCACATCGACTCCGACGTCAATAACCCGTCGGAAAGCGTTGCGCAGTGGCGCGCCGGGCAGGTGCGCACGCTCTGCGTGTTCGACAACAAGCGCATGCCGTTCAAGGCCAAGGTGACCAGCGATCAGAGCTGGGGAGACATTCCGACCTGCAAGGAATCGGGGCTCGACGTCGAGTATCTGATGCTGCGCGGCATCTTCCTGCCGGGCGGCGCCACTGCGGACCAGACGGCGTTTTACGTCGACCTGTTCAAGAAAATCGTCGCCACTCCGGAGTGGCGCGAATACGTCGACACCAATGCGCTGAAGGAAACGTTCCTGACCGGCGCCGATTTTCGCAAGTTTCTCGAAGAAGACGAGAAGCGCCATCGCGAGTTGATGACGAGCGCCGGCTTCGTTGCCGTCAAGTAGGGCGCGCGAGCCGTGAAGGCGGAGCGCGAAGCGTCGGGGGGCCCGTCGACGCGCAAGGTCGGCATGATCGTCGGGTTGGTGTTTTTCGCGCTCGGCGTGCTGGTGATCGCAGACACGATCCGGCTCGGCGCCGGCTGGGCGCGCGACGGGCCGCAGGCCGGCTACTTTCCGTTGCGCATCGGCGTGCTGATCGCCGTCTGCAGCATCATCGTCGTCGTCCAGGCGTATCGCCGCAAGGACGATACCAGAATTTTCGTCGAGTGGCGGAAGCTCATCCCGGTCGGCAAGATCCTGTTTCCGCTGATTCTCTACATCGCCGCGATGCAGTACGTCGGACTCTATGTCGCGTCGACCCTTTTCGTCGGCGGCCTGATGCGCTGGCTGGGACGGTACAGCTGGACCAAGGCCATCATCGTCCCTCTTATTATGAGCGGCATCATCTTCTGGTTGTTCGAGTACCAGTTCACTGTTCCGTTGCCCAAGGGGCCGCTCGAGCAGTGGTTCGGGTACTGACTTGACGTCCTCTTCCAGGCGCGCGTCGTTCAGGCGCTCGACTCCACCGGATCCCGATCTTGGATGAGCTGCGGCTTCTGCTGAACGGCTTCGGCGTCGTTCTGACCTGGTACAACGTCATGCTGATGATGATCGGAATCGTCATCGGCGTTGTCGTCGGCGTGCTGCCGGGTCTCGGCGGGCCGAACGGCGTCGCGATCCTGCTGCCGCTGACCTTCAGCATGGAGCCGACGTCCGCAATCATCCTGCTGTCGTGCATCTACTGGGGTGCACTCTTCGGCGGCGCGATCACGTCGATCCTGTTCAACATTCCCGGCGAAGCGTGGTCGGTCGCGACGACCTTCGACGGTTATCCGATGGCACAGCAAGGGCGCGCCGGCGCGGCGCTGACCAGTGCCTTCACCGGTTCGTTCTTCGGCGCGCTGTCGGGCGTGCTGTTGATCACCTTCGTTGCGCCGATCATCGCGAATTTCGCCTTGCGCTTCGGGCCGCCTGAATTTTTCGCCGTGTACCTGCTGACTTTTTGCAGTTTCATCGGCACCGGCAAGGAGGACAAGGCGAAGATCGTCATCTCGATCTGCATCGGGTTGGCACTGGCCGCCGTGGGCATGGACACGATTTCCGGCCAATTGCGCATGACCTTCGGCCAGAATCTGCTGCTGCGCGGTTTCGACTTCCTGGTCGTGGTGATCGGCCTCTTCGGCATCGGCGAGATCCTGGTCACGATGGAGGAAGGCCTGGCGTTCAAGGGCAAGAATCCCGACATGGACTTGAAGGTCGTCCTCAAGACCTGGGCACAGCTGCCGCGCTACTGGCTGACGCTGATCCGCAGTGCCGTCGTCGGATGCTGGCTCGGCGTCACGCCGGGCGGCGCGATCGCCGCGTCGTTCATGGGCTATGGCCTGGCCAAGAAGTTCTCGAGAAATCCCGCCGGCTTCGGCAAAGGCGCGATCGAGGGCGTAATCGCGCCTGAAACCGCGGCTCACGCCGCCGGGACCAGCGCTCTTCTGCCGATGTTGACCCTGGGCATTCCCGGATCGGGCACCGCCGCCGTCCTGCTCGGCGGACTGATGATCTGGGGCCTGCAGCCCGGACCGCTGCTTTTCGTCGAGCACAAGGATTTCGTCTGGGGGCTGATCGCCAGCATGTATCTCGGCAACATCGCCGGACTGATCATCGTGCTGTCGACGGTGCCGCTTTTCGCCGCGATCCTGCGCATACCTTTTTCGATCATTGCGCCGATGATCCTGGTCGCTTGCGCCGTCGGCGCGTACACCGTGCACGGCACGATGTTCGACGTGTGGATGATGCTGCTCTTCGGCATCGTCGGCTACTTTTTGAAGAAACTCGACTTTCCCCTTGCACCGCTGGTGCTGGCACTCGTTCTGGGCGACCGCGCCGAGGATGCATTCCGACAGACGATGCTGGGCTCGCGCGGAGGCCTCGGCGTATTCTGGTCGAACGGCCTGGTCGGGACGATCACGACCCTCGCCCTGATCATCCTGGTCTGGCCGTTGGTTTCCCGGCTCGTCGCGCGATGGCGCGGACGCGCCGGCGCGGTCGGCTCGAGCTCGTGAGGCAACTCCGGTGATGACCGAACCGGTCCGGTGCGAGCGCGACGGTGCGATTGCGACCGTCGTTCTGAATGCCCCCGACAAGCTCAACGCGCTATCGAAAGCGAGCTGGGCCGAGCTCGGCCGGGTGGTGCGCGAGCTTTCCGCCGACGAGAGCTTGCGCTGCGTCATCGTGCGCGGCGCCGGCACGAAGGCTTTCGCCGCCGGCGCCGACATCGCCGAATTTCCCGAAGTGCGCGCCAGCGCCGCGCAGGGCAAGGAGTACGGCGAGCTGATTCACGCGACGATGCGCTCGATCGGCGAGTGCCGTCATCCGACGGTGGCGATGATTCACGGCGTGTGCGTCGGCGGCGGGCTCGAGGTCGCGCTGATGTGCGATCTTCGCATCTGCGGCGCCGGCAGCCGTTTCGGCATCCCGATCAATCGTCTCGGCCTGACGATGGGCTACGGCGAGCTCGCGGGACTGCTGGCGGTCGTCGGGCCGGCGGCCGCGCTCGAGATCCTGCTCGAAGGCCGCATCTTCGGCGCGCAGGAAGCGTTCGACAAAAGACTGGTGCAGCGCGTCGTCCCGGATGAAGACGTCGAAGCCGAAGCGCGCGCCGCGGCCGAGCGCATCGCCGCCGGCGCGCCGCTGGTCGCGCGCTGGCACAAGCAGTTCATCCGGCGCTTGAGCCTGACGCCACAGCTGTCGGACGCCGATTGGGCCGAAGGCTACGCCTGCTTCGACACGGCAGATTTCCGCGAGGGTCTCGCCGCATTCCTGGCCAAGCGCGATCCGCGCTTCCGCGGCGAATAACAGGGAGACCATGGGGCCGCTTTCCGGACTCAAGGTCATCGAGCTCGCGCACATCATGTCGGGCCCGACCGCCGGCATGCTGCTCGCCGACATGGGCGCCGACGTGATCAAGGTCGAGCGCGTGCCCGACGGCGACGACACGCGGCGCTTCACACCGCCCGAAGTCAACGGCGAGTCGAGCGCGTTCATGATGATGAACCGAAACAAGCGGGGCATCGCGCTCGACTTGAAGCACCCGGCGGCGAACGCGGCGCTGCGGCGGATCATCGACCGCGCCGATGTCGTCGTCGAGAACTTCCGCGTCGGCACGATGGAACGGCTGGGGCTCGGTTACGACGTGCTGCGCCGATCCAATCCGCGGCTGATCTATTGCGCATTGTCCGGCTACGGCCTGACCGGGCCCGACGCGACCAAAGGCGGCTTCGATCTGGTCGCGCAGGGGCTTTCCGGATTGATGCGCATCACCGGCGATCCGGGCGGACCGCCGACCAAGGTCGGCTCGCCGGTCACCGACATCAACGCCGGCATCCTGGGCGCCTTGGGAATCGTCAGCGCCTACGTGCACCTGCTGAAGAGCGGCGAGGGCCAACTGGTCGATACGTCGCTGCTCGAAGCCGGCGTCATGCAGACGTTCTGGCAGAGCGCGATTTTCATCGGCAGCGGTCGCGAGATCGGCCCGCTCGGCTCGGCGCATCCGATGACCGCGCCGTACCAGGCCTTCGAGACCGGCGACGGCTGGATCACCGTCGGCGCGTCGAACCAGGTCAACTATGTGCGGCTGACGCAGGTGCTCGAGGCGCCCGAGTTGCGCGACGATCCGCGCTTTGCCGACAACAAGCTGCGGATGGCAAACCTCGAAGCGCTGGTCGACGAGCTGACGCTGCGGTTCAAGCGCAAGCCCTCGGCCGCGTGGCTGGCCGCACTCGATGCGGTGGGCGTGCCGGCGGGACCGGTCAAGACGATCGAGCAAATGCTTAGCGATCCGCAGGTGAAGGCGCGCGACATGGTCGTCGCTCTCACCCATCCCAGGGCCGGCGAGACGCAGGCGATCGGCTGCCCGATCAAGTTCTCGGCGACACCGTCTCACGTCGGACGGCCCGCGCCGATGCTCGGTCAGCATACGTCCGAGGTGCTGGGCGAATTCGGCTTCACGTCAAACGAGATCGGGCGATTGCTTGCCAGTGGAGCCGCGGTGCAAGGGTGAGCGCCAGTGCGTCAGGCCGCAATGAGGTCCGATGGCAAGGGGTCGACGTCCACCCTAGGCTTGACCAGCGATGTATATGATGGTAATATACAAACGTGATCGACCTCGAGCGGATTGTAGGCTTCGATTGGGATGACGGGAACGCCCGCAAGAGCGAAAAGCACGGTGTCTCCCAAAGTGAGGCCGAGCAGATATTCTTTGACG
>DASYJB010000018.1:0-30884 GCA_035996965.1 Casimicrobiaceae bacterium
GGTCCCGCCCGAGCTGATCGACAAGGAGCGCGCGATCTACAGCGCGCAGGCGGCAGAGACGGGCAAGCCGGCTGACATCGTGGCCAAAATGGTCGAAGGCCGGATCAACAAATACCTGGCCGAGGTGACCTTGCTCGGCCAACCGTTCGCGAAAGACACCGAGCAGACGGTGGAAAAGTATCTGAAGTCGAAAGCCGCGACCGTCCGGGGTTTCACGCTCTATGTCGTCGGCGAGGGCATCGAAAGAAAAAAAGATGATTTCGCCGCGGAAGTCGCGGCGATGGCGAAGGCCTGAAGCAATCACTGCGGAGGACGAACCTGCCATGACACCGCAAAACATCGCGCCTGTGTCCAACGTGGCGCCGCTGGTGCGCACCGAACCGGCGTACAAGCGCATTCTGCTCAAGCTTTCCGGCGAGGCGCTGATGGGAAACGATCCCTACGGCATCAATCGCGAGGTCATCGACCGCATCGTCGCCGAAATAGGCGAGGTGGTCCGGCTGGGTGTGCAGGTCGCGGTTGTGATCGGCGGCGGCAACATCTTCCGCGGCGTGGCCCCGGGCGCGGCGGGCATGGACCGCGCGACCGCCGACTACATGGGCATGCTGGCCACACTGATGAACGCGCTGGCGCTGCAGGACGCGATGCGCCGCGCCGGGCTGGTGTCGCGCGTGCAGTCGGCGCTGTCGATCGAACAGGTGGCCGAGCCGTACATCCGCGGCAAGGCGCTGCGCTATCTGGAAGAGAACAAGATCGTCATCTTCGCCGCCGGCACCGGCAATCCGTTCTTCACCACCGATACCGCAGCCGCATTGCGCGGCCGCGAGATGGGCGTCGACATCGTGCTCAAGGCGACCAAGGTCGACGGCGTCTACACTGCCGATCCGAACAAGGACCCGTCGGCGCGGCGCTATCCGACGCTGACGTTCGACGAGGCGATCGTCAAGAACCTGAAGGTGATGGACGCCACCGCGCTGGCGCTGTGCCGCGACCAGAATATGCTGCTCAAGGTCTTCAGCATCTTCGCGCCCGGCGCGCTCAAGCGCGTGGTGATGGGCGAGGACGAAGGCACGCTGGTGCATTGCTAGCACTGTTGTCCGTGCGGTCCCTAAACAAGACGGCGCGCCGCGCGCCATCGGGCGGATTCGCGCAACAGGACGCCGGCCGCGTGCAACCGATTCGGCAAGGAGCTCCCAATGATCGCTGACGTAAAGAAAGCCGCCGAACAGAAAATGCAAAAATCGGTCGAAGCCCTGAAGACCGATCTCGGCAAGGTCAGGACCGGCCGCGCGCACACCGGCCTGCTCGATCACATCAAGGTCGACTACTACGGCACGACGATGCCGATCAACCAGGTCGCGAACGTGACTTTGGCCGACGCGCATACGATAACCGTGCAGCCGTGGGAAAAGAAGATGGTTCAGCCGGTCGAGAAAGCGATTCGCGATTCCGACCTGGGTCTCAATCCGGCGACCAGCGGCGACCTCATCCGGGTGCCGATGCCGGCGCTCACCGAAGAGCGGCGCAAGGAACTCATCAAGGTCGTGCACCGCGAAGCGGAGAATGCACGCGTCGCCGTTCGCAACATCCGTCGCGACGCGATCAGCCATCTGAAGGATCTGCTCAAGGCCAAGTCGGTTGCCGAGGACGACGAGCGCCGCGCCCAGGACGACGTGCAGAAGCTCACCGACCGGTATATCGCCGAAGTCGACAAGCTGCTGCACGCGAAGGAAGCCGACCTGATGGCGGTGTGATCGCAACCTTGTTTACCAGCTCGACTCGCGACGTTCCGGAAGTGCGCGCCGTCCCGCGCCACATCGCCATCATCATGGACGGCAATGGTCGCTGGGCCAAGCAGCGAATGCTGCCGCGCGTCGCCGGCCACCGCAAGGGCGTGGAGGCCGTGCGGGCGACGGTCCGCGGCTGCATCGAGCAGGGAGTCGAGTATCTGACGCTGTTCGCGTTCTCCAGTGAAAACTGGCGCCGTCCCGCCGACGAAGTGTCTATCCTGATGCAGCTGTTCCTGCGTGCACTGGAGCAGGAAGTTGCCAAGCTCGACGACAACGACATACGGTTCAAGGTGATCGGCGATATTTCGCGTTTCGAGCCGAAGATCCGCGAACTGATCGCCGCGGGCGAGGCCGTGACCGAAACGAACTCGCGCCTGACGCTGACGGTTGCCGCCAACTACGGCGGGCGCTGGGACGTGGCGCAGGCGGTGCAGAAGCTGCTGGCCGCCGATCCGGCCGCGGTCCGCGGCTTCGCGCCCGAGGCGCTGGAACCGTACTTGTCGATGGCCTACGCGCCGGAGCCGGACCTGTTCATACGCACCGGCGGCGAGCAACGCATATCGAATTTCCTGTTGTGGCAGCTCGCCTATACCGAATTCTTCTTTACCGACCTGCTGTGGCCCGATTTCGACGCCGGAGCGCTGTGCGCGGCGATCGACTCGTATCGGCAGCGCGAGCGTCGGTTCGGCCGGACCAGCGAGCAACTGCAAGCGGTTCGCGATTGAGCCGGGTGCTGAAGACCCGCATCATCACCGCGCTGGTCCTGATTCCGCTGACGCTCGCCGCGCTGTTCGGGCTGCCGCCGCGCGCCTGGGGCGCAGTGACGCTCGCCGTGGTCGTGGTCGCAGCCACCGAGTGGGCGGATCTCGCCGCGCTCAAGAAGCGAGGCTGGCTGTTGTTCGTCGGCACGACGCTGTTCACCGGCTGCGTTCTGCTGCTCGATCCCGCTGCAGGCTTCACCTCCGAGCACGGCTGGACCGGGCCGATGGTGTCGTGGATTTGCGGCGCGGCAACCGTGTTCTGGCTGCTGGTCGCGCCGGTGTGGCTGGCCTCGGGCCGGCGCATGACATCGCGGCTTGTGCTGGCGATCGTCGGCTGGCTGGTGCTGATCGCGACCTGGGTGGCGGTGGTCGCTCTGCAGACGCGCTCGCCGGGCCTGCTGCTGGCAATGATGGCGATCGTGTGGATTGCCGATACCGCCGCCTATTTTACCGGCCGGCGTTTCGGCCGCAGGAAGCTCGCCCCGGCTATCAGTCCCGGCAAGACCTGGGAAGGCGTCTATGGTGCGCTCGCTGCAGTGGCGATCTACGCGTTGCTGCTGCTGCCGCTCGCGGCGGCAGCCGGCTACACGCGGCCGCTGGACGCGATCGCTGCGGTGATCTGGGTCGCTCTCGCGCTGCTGTTGACCGGACTGTCGATCATCGGCGATCTGTTCGAATCGCAGTTGAAACGTCAGCGCGGCGTCAAGGACAGCGGGGCCATTCTGCCTGGCCACGGCGGCGTGCTCGACCGAATCGATGCGCTGACCGCCGCCATGCCTCCGGCTGCGTTGATCGCGCACCACCTGCTCGGATGATTGCGCCGACGCCCGCGCGCAACATCGCCATTCTCGGCGCCACCGGCTCGATCGGTGCGTCGGCGCTCGACGTCATCGCCCGGCATCCCGAGCGTTTCGCCGTGGTGGCGCTGACCGCCAACCGGCAGTGGAAGGCGCTGTTCGATCTGATATGCCGCTTCGAGCCCCGCTACGCCGCGATGCTCGATGTTCAAGCCGCCAGCGAGCTTGAAGCCGCGCTGCGGGCTGCGGGCCGGGCGACCCGAGTCCTCGCCGGGCCCGCCGGTCTGTGCGCTATCGCGGCCTTGCCCGAAGCCGACACGGTGATCGCAGCGATCGTCGGTGCCACCGGCCTCCAGCCGACGCTCGCGGCGGCGAAGAGCGGCAAGCGCATCCTTCTCGCGAACAAGGAAACGCTGGTCCTCGCCGGCAAACTGTTCATTGCCGCGTTGTGCGACGGCGGCTCGACCTTGCTGCCGATCGACAGCGAGCACAATGCCATCTTCCAGTGCCTGCCATCCGATCGGGCCTGCGGCGAGGCAGCGCGCGGCGTGCGGCGCATCCTGCTTACCGCCTCCGGCGGGCCGTTCCGCAGCACGCCGCAAAACGAGCTGTCCGGAGTCACGCCCGAGCAGGCGTGCGCGCATCCGACCTGGCGCATGGGCCGCAAGATATCGGTCGATTCGGCCACGATGATGAACAAGGGTCTCGAAGTGATCGAGGCGCGCTGGTTGTTCGGCGTGCCGGTCGACGCGATCGACGTCGTCATTCATCCGCAGAGCATCGTTCATTCGCTGGTCGAGTACGTCGACGGCTCGGTGCTGGCCCAACTCGGGAATCCGGACATGCGCACACCGATCGCGCAGGCGCTGGCGTGGCCGGAACGGATCGCCGCCGGCGTTGCGCCGCTCGACCTGGCGGGACTCGGTGCGCTCGACTTCGCAGCGCCCGAAGCCGCGCGCTTCCCATGCCTGGGCCTCGCCTACGATGCGCTTCGCGCCGACGGGACCGCGCCAGCCATGCTCAACGCGGCCAATGAAGTCGCCGTCGCCGCATTCCTCGAGCATCGCATCCGCTTCACGCAAATCGCGGCGGTATGCGAAGAAACGATGTCGCGGCTTGCGGCGCGGCCGCTGACGACACTGGACGAGGCGCTCAATGCCGATCGCGAGGCTCGTGCGCTGACGCGGCAGTTGCTTGAACTCGACCAGGTGCACACACTCCCGGCATGATGCTGCTGCAGAAACTGCTGTTCTTTGCCGTGACGCTGGGCGTGCTCGTGGTCTTTCACGAGCTCGGCCATTACGTCGTGGCGCGGCTCGTCGGGGTCAAGGTGCTGCGTTTTTCGGTTGGATTCGGCCGCATTGTCTGGTCGCGTCGCTTCGGCCGCGACCGCACCGAGTGGGCGCTGTCGGCGGTGCCACTGGGCGGCTACGTCAAGATGGTCGACGAACGCGAGGGCGAAGTCTCTCCCGCGGACCTGGGGCGCGCATTCAATCGCCAGTCGGTGTGGCGACGAATCGCGATCGTCGCGGCCGGGCCGGCCGCCAATCTGCTTCTGGCAGTGCTGCTTTTCGCGGGCACCTACGTCGCCGGGATTCCCGGCGAACGCGCCATCCTGGCCGCGCCTCCGGCCGGCTCGCCGGCGGCCGTCGCGGGCTTGACCGCTTCCGATGAAGTCGTCGCGGTCAACGGCGAGCACGTTCTTTCGTGGCAGGACCTGCGCTGGCGCCTGCTCAAAGCGTCGGGCAGCGACGACGCTAACATCACCGTCGACCGGTCGGGCATCAGGTCGCAGCATCTGCTGTCACTGCAGAGCCTGCGCAGCGACGACTGGGAAGGCAATTTCGTCTCGGCGCTGGGTCTGAAGATCGATCTCGGCCCGCCGCGGGTCAACGAAGTACTGCCCGGCCGGCCCGCCGCCGTCGCCGGACTGCGCGCGGGCGATACGATTGTCGCGATCGATGCTCAGACCGTTCGCTCTCCGTCAGAGGTCGCGGCGATTACCAATGCGCATCCGGGGGAGCGCCTTGCCTTCACCGTGCTTCGCGACGGAGCACCGCAGGACATCGTTGTCGTGCCCGAGCCCAGCGATCAGGATGGAAAAAAGATCGGCCTCGCCGGCATGCGACTCGCGGTCGATCCCGCCGCGGTGAAGCAGATCGCAACGACGGTGCGCTATGGCCCTGCCGAGGCCGTCGCGCAGGGAGCGCGCAAGACTTGGGAACTTTCGCTGTTCACCGTGAAGATGCTCGGCAGAATCCTCACCGGCCAAGCGTCGCTAAAGAATGTCAGCGGGCCGTTGACAATGGCCGATTACGCCGGACAGTCGGCGCAGGCGGGCGTACTGACATTCATCGGCTATCTCGCATTGATCAGCATCAGCCTGGGCGTGCTCAATCTGCTGCCGGTTCCCTTACTCGATGGCGGACACTTGATGTATTATCTCGCCGAGATTGTCAAAGGCGGTCCGGTTCCCGACCGCGTGATCGAGGTCGGCCAGCGTATTGGCATGGCCGTATTGGCCATGCTGATGGCTTTGGCGCTTTTCAATGACCTGTCCCGACTCTTCTGAACCCCCCGCTTGCCGTCAGCCGGCGCGCGCACGCCGCGCCGGCTCGAAACTGAAGGCGCTTCCGGCATTGTTCGCCGCGCTGTTCGCTCACGCCGCGCTGGCGTTCGAGCCGTTTGTCGTCAAGGATATTCGCGTCGAGGGCGTGCAGCGCACCGAGGCGGGAACGGTGTTCAGCTACCTGCCGATCAAGGTCGGCGACCGTGTCGACGACGAGAAGGCATCCGCCGCGGTCAAGGCCTTGTACGCGACCGGCTTTTTTCGCGACGTCCGCCTCGAATCCGAGAATGGCGTGCTGGTCGTCATCGTCCAGGAGCGGCCGACGATCAGCCAGATCGACATTACCGGCACCAAGGAATTCGACAAGGACACACTGAAAAAGGCGCTGAAGGATATCGGCATCGCCGAGTCGCGGATATTCGACCGCTCGTCACTGGAACGCGCCGAGCAGGAATTCAAGCGTCAGTACATCAACCACGGCAACTATGCGGTCAAGGTGACGACCACGGTCACGCCGCAGGAGCGCAACCGCGTCGCCATCAATTTCACTATCGAGGAAGGCGAGCCCTCGAAGATCGCCAACATCAACATCGTCGGCGCCCGCGCCTTTCCGGAAAAGACGCTGACTAACGAGATGCAGTTGTCTACGCCGGGCTGGCTGACCTGGTACACGAAGAACGATCAGTATTCGAAGCAGAAGCTGCAGGGCGACCTGGAAACGCTGCGCAGCTACTACACGAACCGCGGCTATCTGGAGTTCGCCGTCGATTCGACCCAGGTGTCGATCACACCGGACAAGCAGGACATCTACATCACGATCAACATTACCGAGGGACCGAGGTACACGGTGTCGGACGTCCAGCTGGCCGGCGAGCTGCTGCTGCCCGAACCCGAGTTGATGCGCCTCGTCCAGGTCCGTCCGGGCGACGTCTATTCGCGCGAAAAGCTCACCCAGTCGACCAAGGCGCTTTCCGACCGTCTGGGCAGCGACGGTTATGCGTTCGCCAACGTCAACGCGGTCCCCGAGATCGACCGCGTCAAGCGGACGGCGGGGTTCACCTTTTTCATCGATCCGGGCCGCCGCGTGTATATCCGGCGCATCAATATCAGCGGCAACAGCAAGACGCGAGACGAGGTGATACGCCGCGAGTTGCGCCAGCTCGAAGGTGCCTGGTACGACGCCGCGCGCATTGAGCGATCGAAGGTCCGGGTCACGCGGCTCAACTTCTTCGACGACGTCAACATCGAGACGCCCGCAGTTCCGGGAAGCCCGGACCAGGTCGATATCGAGGTCACAGTCACCGAGAAATCGACTGGCAACCTGCTGGCAGGGGTCGGCTATTCGAGCGCCGACGGCATCGTCTTGTCGGGATCGATCTCCCAGAACAACATTTTCGGCACCGGCAACGCCCTGGCCGCCTCAATCAACAGCAGTCGCGTCAATCGCAGCATCGGGCTCAGCTACACTGAGCCGTACTGGACCAGCGACGGCGTCTCGCGAACGCTCGAGATCTATGACAGGAACGTCGACCCATCGTCGCTGCCGATCGCACAGTACTCGTCGACGACGCTTGGCGCTGCGATCTCCTTCGGCGTGCCGGTCACCGAAACCGACTCGATTAACTTCGGCGGCCGCGTCGAGCACACGAAGGTGCAGCTGTTCGATCAGAGCCCGCCCTCGTACTTCCAGTTCGTCAAGGACTTTGGCACAACGACTAATAGCTACATCCTGACGGCCGGCTGGTCGCGCGATTCGCGCGACAGCATCCTGTTCCCCAGCAAGGGCGTGCTGCAGAGCGTTTTCGGCGAGCTTGCGTTGCCGGTCGGCGACCTGACGTACTACAAGCTCAACTATCTGATCCAGTGGTTTACGCCGATGCCTTTGAACACGGTGCTGATGCTGCGCGGCGACTTCGGCTACGGCGGCGGCCTGCAGAACAAGACGCTGCCCTTTTTCAAGGCGTATTATGGCGGCGGAGTGGGATCGGTCCGCGGTTACGAGACGGCGTCGCTGGGCCCGCAGGATATCCAGGGCAACGTGGTCGGCGGTCGGGAAAAGATCATTACCAACGCCGAGCTGTTCTTTCCGCTGCCGGGCGCCAAGGCGAACGATCAGTCGGTCAGGTTGTCGGTCTTCACGGACGCGGGCATGATTCGCGATGCCGGCCTGCAGCCCGGGCTCGAATCGTTTCGCTATTCGGCCGGGGTCGGGGTCGCGTGGAACTCTCCGGTCGGACCGCTGAAGCTGAGCTACGCTTACCCGCTGAAGAAAAAGCCCGGGGACCGCATTCAGAACTTCCAGTTCCAGGTGGGTACGATATTCTAGTTGCGGAGCGAGCGTAGACTGGCGGTAGGCAAGACATCCAGCGCGCGCCTGGGGCCCGTGGGCGCCGCAAGACTTGCGCAGGAGAGAAAGTTGAAACATCGCATGCAGCAGTTGCTCATTTGTGCCGCCGGGGCGTTCCTCGCGGCCTCGCTTGCCGTTCCGGGCTTCGCCCAGGGCGCCGACTTCAAGATCGGCTTCGTCAACAGCGAGCGGCTGTTTCGCGAAGCGGCGCCGGCCAAGCGCGCACAGACGAAGCTGGAAAAGGAGTTTGCCGGCCGGGATGCCGAGATTCAAAAGCTCGGCAAGCAGGTGCGCGACCTGCAGGCGGCGCTCGAGAAGGACGGGGTGACGATGGCCGAAAACGACCGCCGCGCCAAGGAGCGGGACCTCGCCAACATGAGCCGCGATCTGCAGCGGATGCAGCGCGAATTCCGCGAGGACCTCAACCTGCGGCGCAACGAGGAGCTTACTGCCGTGCAGGAACGCGCCAACAAGGTCATCCAGCAGATCGCGATCGATGAAAAGTTCGATCTCATCATTCAGGACCCGGTCATCTACGCCAGCCCGCGCATCGACGTCACTGAACGAGTGATCAAGGCGCTCGCCGACAAGTAGTCCCCCGAGCCGCGGCCGCCCAAAGCGCATGAGCAATAGTCAAGACGCTCGGGGCATCGCTCTGAGGTCGCTGGCCGAACCGGCGCGCGCCGAGCTCGTCGGCGACGGCGGCGTGCTGATCGATCGGGTCGCGACCCTCGACGGCGCCAGCGCAGGGGCGATCGCCTTTTTGGCCAATCCGAGGTATCGCCATCAGCTGAAGTCGACGCGCGCGAGCGCCGTCATCATCGAGCCGCGCTTTGCGGCCGACACCGCATTGCCCAAGCTGGTGACTTCGAACCCGTATGCGGCTTATGCGCGCGTCGCCGCGCTCTTCCATCCGCCGCATCCGGTCGCGCCTGGCGTACACCCGACTGCGCTGGTTGCGGCGAGCGCCCATGTCGCCGCCAGCGCGACGATCGGCCCCTGGGTCGTCATCGGCGAGCGCGCGAGCATCGGCGAACGGACATCGATCCATGCCGGCTGCGCGATCGGCGAGGATTGCAGCCTCGGGGACGACATCGTGCTGCACCCGCGAGTCGTCCTGTACGCGCGCACGGTCGTCGGCGCGCGCACGCTGATTCACAGCGGGGCCGTCCTGGGCGCCGACGGCTTCGGCATGGCGGACGACGGCGGGAAGTGGTTGAAGGTGCCCCAGCTCGGCCGGGTCGTCGTCGGCGCCGATGTCGAAATCGGCGCCAACACGACGATCGACCGAGGCGCTATCGACGACACAGTCATCGAAGATGACGTCAAGCTCGACAATCAGATCCAGATCGGGCACAACTGCCGCATCGGCGCACACACGGCGATTGCCGGCTGCGTCGGCATCGCGGGCAGCGTCAGGATCGGTCGCAACTGCCAGATCGGCGGCGCTGCGATGATCACCGGCCACCTGGAAATCGCCGACGGGACCGCGATCTCCGCGGCGTCCGGCGTGTTCGACACGATCGACGAGCCCGGCCTCTACACCGGTGCCTTTCCCTCGCTGCCGCATCGGGAGTGGCAACACGTCGCATCGATCGTAAGGCGCCTGCGCAGCTTCGCCGACCGGATCCGCGCACTAGAGCGCGACCGCCGGGGACAGGGAGAATGACCATGCAGATGGATGTCAACGAAATCATGCGGCATCTGGCGCATCGGCCGCCTTTCCTTCTCGTCGACCGCGTCATCGAATGCGTACCAGGGCGCAGCATCAAGGCGTTGAAGAACGTGACCATCAACGAGCCGTTCTTCCAGGGTCATTTTCCCGGCTATCCAGTCATGCCCGGGGTGCTGATCATCGAGGCGCTGGCGCAGGTGTCGGTGATCCTGGTATATCAGACATTGAAGCGTATGCCGGACGACAAGTCGCTGATCTTCTTTGCCGGCATCGACAACGCGCGCTTCAAGCGGCAGGTCACGCCGGGCGATCAGCTGACCCTGGAATCGACCGAGATTCGGCTGGTTCGCGGCGTCGGGAAGTTCGCGGTGCGGGCCAGCGTCGGCAACGCACTGGTTGCCGAAGCCGAATTGCTGGCCGCGTTGCGCGACCTCTGACGCTTGTGACCCGAGTCCACCCGACGGCGATCGTCGCCGCGAGCGCCGAGCTCGCAGGCGATGTCGTGATCGGTCCGTACACGGTTGTCGGCGGCGAGACGACGATCGGCGCGGGCACCAGCATCGGCGCTCACGTCGTCATCGCCGATCGGACCAGCATCGGACGCAACAATCGGATATTCCAGTTCGCATCGGTCGGCGAAATTCCGCAGGACAGGAAATATACCGGCGACCCGACCCGCACGGTGATCGGCGACGGCAACATCATCCGCGAGTTTGTGACTATCCACGCCGGGACGGCGCAGGATAAAGGCGTGACGACGATCGGCGACGGCAACTGGCTGCTCGCGTACTCGCACGTTGCCCACGACTGCGTGATTGGCAACGGCACGACCTTCTCCAACAATGCCCAGCTCGCCGGGCACGTGATCATCGGCGACTACGCGGTGCTCGGCGGCTTTGTCGGCGTGCATCAATTCTGCCGCGTCGGCGCGCACGCGATGCTG
The DNA here is from genome assembly GCA_035996965.1 of Casimicrobiaceae bacterium. Taxonomy (GTDB): domain Bacteria; phylum Pseudomonadota; class Gammaproteobacteria; order Burkholderiales; family Casimicrobiaceae; genus PALSA-1003. The sequence goes on from DASYJB010000018.1 coordinate 10,883, forward strand.
GCTGCCGGATCGATCGTGCTGCAGGACGTGCCGCCGTATGTCACCGTCGCGGGGTCGCCGGCCACGCCGCGTGGTACCAATAGCGAGGGCCTGCGCCGCCGCGGATTCAGCGGCGAGGACATCGCCGCGATCAGGCGAGCGTACAAGACGTTGTACCGCCAGGGCCTCACGCTCGACGACGCGCGGGCGGAGATTGCCGCGTCAGCGGCCGCCGTGCCCGCGCTGCGGGCGCTGACGGCGTTTCTGGAGACTCCAGGGCGCGGGATCGTCCGTTGAGCGTCGTCGCTCGCGACCCGGCCGCGGTGACGATAGGAATCGTCGCCGGCGAAGCCTCGGGCGACGTGCTGGGTGCCGACCTGATTCGCGCCGTCCTGGCGCGCCTGCCGGGAGTGCGCTTCGCCGGCATCGGCGGCCCCCGCATGGAAGCCGCCGGTTGCGAGCTCTGGTATCCGCACACCGAGCTCGCCTTGCGCGGCTACGCCGAAGTCATCACCCATCTGCCCGCGCTGCTGCGCATTCGCGGCGATGTTTTCCGGCGCCTCCGGGCGGCGAACGCGCCGCTGTTCGTCGGGATCGATGCGCCGGACTTCAATCTCGGGCTCGAGGCAAAGCTCAAGCGGCGGCGGATCCGGACGATGCACTATGTGAGCCCGTCGGTTTGGGCGTGGCGCCGCGAGCGCATCGGCACGATCGCGCGCTCGGTCGATCACCTGCTCGCACTGTTTCCATTCGAGCCGCCGCTCTACGCCGATGCCGGCATCACGGTGACCTTCGTCGGCCATCCTCTGGCGGCCGGCGCGGCGACGTCGGCCAGCCGCCGAGAGGCGCGCGAACTGTTGAAATTCGAGATGGGCACGCCGGTATTTGCGCTGCTTCCCGGCAGCCGGATGTCCGAGCTGGAGATGCACACCGAGCTTCTGCTGAAGAGCGCGGCGGCTTTGTTCGAAGCGCAGCCACTCGCGAGGTTCGTCGTACCGCTGGTCAGCCGCGATGCGCGAGAATATTTCGAGGGCGTCCAGTACCGCCTGCAGCTGGAGTCCTTGTCGCTGAAGCTGCTGTACGGCCATGCCGGCGACGCCTTGCGCGCCGCCGACGTCGGAATCGTCGCGTCCGGCACAGCCACGCTCGAGGCGGCGATGGCGCGCTGCCCGCACCTGATCTTCTACAAAGTCCACCCGGTCACCGCTCAGATCGTCAAGCGCAAGCTGCTGCTGCCTTTCGTCGGTCTGCCCAACATTCTGGCCGGGCGCTTTGTCGCGCCGGAATTCCTGCAATCGGCGGCGACGGTGGACAATCTTTCCCGGGCGGCGTTGAACCTCTACGACGACGCGGTCACGAGGCGCCGCACCGAGGCGCTTTTTGCTTCGCTGGCCGATGCGCTGACGGCGGATGGTGCGACAATCGCGGCGGAGGCGGTGGTGACGGAATTGCGCACGGCGGGGGTGGCATGCTGATCGCGGGGGTCGATGAAGCCGGCCGGGGGCCGTTGGCCGGGCCGGTGGTCGCGGCCGCCGTCATTCTCGCCCCGGAGCGCAAGATCAAGGGGCTGCGCGATTCCAAGCTGCTGACGCCGGAGTGCCGCGTCGAGCTGGCCGTGATCATCCGCGCCCGCGCCGTGGCATGGGCCGTCGCCTCCAGCGATGTCGGCGAAATCGATGCCTTGAACATTTTGCAGGCGACCTTGCTCGCGATGAAGCGGGCGATTGAGCAGCTGACGACGGCGCCCGAGGTCGTCTGGATCGACGGCAACCAATGTCCGCCGCTCGACTATCCGTCGCGGGCGATCGTCGACGGCGATCGTCTGGTCGCCGCGATCGCTGCGGCATCGATCCTCGCCAAGACGACGCGCGATGCGATGCTGGTGGAGCTCGACCGCAGCTACCCGCTGTACGGATTCGCCCGGCACAAAGGCTATTCGACGCCCGAGCATCTGGCTGCCCTGGCGCTGCATGGTCCGTGCGCCGCGCACCGGCGCTGGTTCGGCCCGGTCCGGCAGGCCGGATTCGCCTTCTGATGGCGAGATCGGCGTCGCGCAAGCGCCCGGCCGCGCTTCTGTTCGACGTCTTTGGCACGGTCGTCGATTGGCGCGGCAGCGTGAGCAGGGAGGTGGCGCGCCTCGGCCGCTCACACGGCGTGCGCGCCGACTGGGCCCGGTTCGCCGATGCCTGGCGCGCCGGCTATCGTCCGGCGATGGATCGGGTGCGTCGCGGTGAACTGCCGTGGCAGCCGCTCGACAGCCTGCATCTAACGATGTTGCGCGGGCTCGTCGGTCGCTTCGGTCTCGAGCTCGATGCCCGCGAGCTCGCCGCGCTTAACCTGGTCTGGCACCGGCTCGATGCCTGGCGCGACGTTCGGGCGGGCCTGCGCCGCCTCAAGCGCGGCTGCCTGATAGGCACCTTGTCCAACGGCAACATGGCATTGCTGGTGGAGCTATCGAAAGCCGCGCGCCTGCCGTGGGACTGCATCCTTTCGGCGGAGCTTTTCCGGCACTACAAGCCCGATCCCGAGGTCTATCTCGGCGCCGCCGCGCTGCTCGCGCTCGACCCGCCCGAGGTCATGCTGGTCGCCGCGCACAAGGACGATCTGGCGGCGGCGCGGCGCTGCGGCTTGCAGACCGCGTATGTGCACCGTCCGCTGGAATTCGGTCCGGACGCGGCGCATGGCGGCCCCGACCGGCGCAGCACGCTCAATGCCGGCGATTTCGAGGATCTCGCCGACCAGCTCGGGTTGTAGGCCGGCGCAATATGCTATGTTTGACCCCGCGGCGGCGCTCGATCTTGTGTCGCCACGAGCTGCGTTCGAAGCAGGAGAACCCGCATTGATCCATTGTGTATTGCATGATCCCAACGATTCGGTCGCCGTCGTCGTCGTCGAAGGCATCAAGGCCGGGCAGACGCTGACCGGGCTGATCCTCGACGAGGACCGGACGATAGATTTGCGCTGCGCGCAGGACATCCCGCTCGGACACAAGGTCGCCTTGAAGGACCTGAACGTAGGCGATACGGTGATCAAGTATGGCGTCGACATCGGCAAGGTCGTCGCGCCGATCAAGGCCGGACAACACGCGCACGTCCACAACATCAAGACCAAGCGCTGGTGACGGGGGGTGCCGCCGGGACGCCGTGCGGCGTTGCTCCCCTCGCTGCCGTGCTCATGTGCTGAAGCCGTCCATTCCGCTCCGCGCGCAGAGCGTGCCTTGCCTGGTGCCCGCATGTTCGCTCGTCGCGACCTACTATCGTTAGCAAGGAATCATTGATGCAAAGAAGTTTCTTGGGATACCGCCGCGAGAATGGCCGCGTCGGTGTACGCAACCATGTGATCGTGCTCCCCGTCGACGATCTGTCCAATGCCGCGGCCGAAGCGGTCGCGCACAATGTCAAGGGCGTGCTGGCGATCCCGCATCCGTATGGAAGGCTGCAGTTCGGTCCCGACCTCGACCTTCACTTTCGCACGCTGATCGGCGCGGGGAGCAATCCGAACGTTGCCGCCGTCGTCGTCATCGGCATCGAAGAGGGATGGACCCAAAAGCTTGTCGACGGCATCGCCGCAACCGGCAAGCCGGTCAGCGGGTTCGGCATCGAGCTGCACGGCGATCACGATACGATCATGCGCGCGTCCAAGGTCGCGCGCGAGTTCATGCAGACCGCCAGCGAACAGCAGCGGGTCGAATGCAGGCTCGACGAGCTCTGGGTATCGACCAAGTGCGGCGAATCCGATACGACCTCGGGGTGTGGCGCCAATCCCACGGTCGGCGATGCCTTCGACAAGCTTTATGGAGCGGGCTCCACGCTGGTGTTCGGGGAGACGACCGAGCTTACCGGCGGCGAGCAGATCGTCGCCGCGCGTTGCCGTGACGACAAGGTCCGCGCCGATTTCATGCGCGTGTTCGACCGCTATCAGGAAGTCATCAACCGGCACAAGACCACCGATCTCTCGGATTCGCAGCCGACCAAGGGCAACATCGCCGGCGGACTGACGACGATCGAGGAAAAGGCGCTGGGGAACATCCAGAAGATCGGCAAGAAATGCATGATCGACGGCGTGCTCGACAAGGCGGAGACGCCTTCCGGCCCCGGCCTCTGGTTCATGGACAGCTCGTCGGCGGCCGCGGAGATGGTGACGCTGTGTGCCGCCGCCGGCTTCGTCGTCCATTTTTTTCCGACCGGGCAGGGCAACGTCATCGGAAATCCGATTCTGCCAGTCATCAAGATTTGCGCCAATCCGCGCACCGTGCGAACGATGAGCGAGCATATCGACGTCGATACCTCCGCGCTGTTGCAGCGGGGTATCACGATGGATCAAGCCGGCGACAAGCTGCTCGAGATGATGTTTCGCACGGCGAATGGCAGGCTGACCGCCGCGGAAGCCCTGGGCCACCGCGAATTCGTGCTGACCCGGCTGTACGAGAGCGCATGAGCGCACCGCGCGGGATCCGCGCTGTGGCTGTTTTGATACGTTCGATACCACAGGACCGACGATGAGAAACCGTGTGCCGATGCAGGGTGTCCTCGCGCTGTCCGTGTTTCTGGCTGCGTCGCTGCCGCTTTGCGCGCGCGCCGAAATGAGCGAGATCAAGGTCGCGCAGCAATACGGCATTGGCTACCTGCCACTGATGATCATGGAAGAGCAGAAGCTGGTAGAGAAATACGCGAAGACCAACGGCGTCGAAGTCAGCGTCGAATGGGCCAAGTTCGCCGGCGGCAATGTGATGAACGACGCGCTGCTGTCGAACAGTCTGCAGTTCGCATCGGGAGGCGTAGGACCCTTCGTGACGCTGTGGGCCAAGACACGGGGCAATCTCGACGTCAAGGCGGTGGCGGCGATCAATTCGATGCCGCTTTATCTCAATACGCGCAATCCCGGTGTCAAGTCGATCAAGGACTTCACCGACAAAGACAAGATCGCCTTGCCCGCGGTCAAGGTGTCGATCCAGGCCGTGACCCTTCAGATGGCGGCTGAAAAGGCCTTCGGCGAGGGACAGCAGAACAAGCTCGACCAACTGACGGTCACGATGTCGCATCCCGATGCGCAACTGGCGCTGTTGTCCGGACAATCGGAGATCACCGCGCATTTCGGCTCGCCGCCGTTCCAGTACCAGCAATTGAAGAATCCGGCGGTCCACACCGTGCTGAGCTCCTACGACGTGCTCGGCGGGCCGGCAACATTCAACGTCGTCTGGACGACATCGAAGTTCAGGACCGAGAATCCGAAGCTGTACGATGCCTTCGTCAAGGCGCTCGACGAGGCGACGGCGCTGATCAACAAGGACAAGCACTGGGCGGCAGATGCGTACCTCCGGATGTCGAAGGACAAGGCATCGCTGAAGGAGATCGAGGACATGCTGAACGACCCGGCGATCGTGTTCACGACGACGCCGCAGAACGTGATGAAATACGTCGATTTCATGATCAAGATCGGTTCGATCAAGAACCGGCCGGATTCCTGGAAGGACATGTTCTTTCCGAACGCGCAGAATCTGCCGGGAAGCTAGAGCGACGATGGGCGCGACCGATCCAGCGGCAGCACTCGAGTTAGCGGTCGATCTCCCGGCTATACGCGCCGCGCATGCGCGCATCCGGTCGCACGTGCATCGCACGCCGGTGCTGACCAGCCGTTCGCTCGATGCGGCTGCGGAAGCAACGCTGTTCTTCAAGTGCGAGAATCTGCAGAAAGTCGGCGCGTTCAAGGCCCGCGGCGCATGCAACGCCATATTCTCGCTCGACGAGGCAGAAGCCCGGCGCGGTGTGGTCACGCATTCGTCGGGCAACCACGGTGCCGCGGTGGCATGGGCGGCGGCGCGGCGCGGCATTCCGGCGTGGGTGGTGATGCCGGAGAATTCAGCCGAGATCAAGAAAGCCGCGGTGCAGGGTCTGGGCGCGACCGTGCGATTTTGCGCGCCGACACTCGAAGCGCGCGATGCGACCTGCGCCGCAGTCCAGGCCGAGACCGGCGCGCTGCTGGTGCATCCTTACGACGATTGGCGTGTCATCGCAGGGCAGGGGACCGCCGCGCTGGAGCTTCTCGAAGAGATTCCCGACCTCGATGCAGTCATCACGCCGGTCGGAGGCGGCGGGCTGCTGTCCGGCACTGCGGTCGCATCGCGAGCGATCAAGCCGTCGATCCACGTCTACGGCGCCGAGCCCGCGGGCGCCGACGATGCCTGGCGGTCGCTGCAGAGCGGACGTATCGTCCCGCAGACCGATCCGCGCACGATCGCCGACGGGTTGCGCTCGTCGCTCGGAGTGAAGACGTTTGCCGTGCTGTCGACATTGGTCGATGCGATAGGCACCACCTCGGAAGAGGCGATCGTACGCGCGATGCGGCTGACCTGGGACAAGCTCAAGCTGATCATCGAGCCGTCGTCGGCGGTGCCGCTCGCCGCGTTGCTCGAGCGCAAGCTGCCGGTCGCGGGCCTCCGCGTGGGCATCGTCATCAGCGGCGGCAACGTCGATCTGGACCGGCTGCCCTGGCAGCACTGACGCGAATGCCGCGCAGCGGCTAAGGGCCTGGCAGCGATCCGGCGTCCGCATTGCGCCGCTGAGGAGGAAGCATGGCCGAAACCACGGCGCCGCTGCTCGATGTTCGCGGCGTAACGCTGCAGTACAAGACCACCGAGCATCGCATCACGGCGACGTACCGGGTCGATTTCGAGGTATTTCGATCGGACCGCTTCATCCTGCTCGGACCGTCGGGCTGCGGCAAGTCGACCCTGCTCAAGGCAGTCGGCGGCTATCTGAATCCGGTCGAAGGCGAGATCCGGCTCAAAGGCGTGCCGGTGACGCGGCCCGGGCCCGACCGGATGATGGTGTTCCAGGAATTTGACCAGTTGCTGCCCTGGAAGACGGTCAAGGAGAACGTGGTGTTCGCGCTGGTGTCGAGCGGCAAGCTTTCGGCCAAGGCGGCGGAGGAAAAGGCGCTCGAATACATCCACAAGGTGAACCTGACCAAGTTCGCCGACAGCTATCCGCACACCCTTTCCGGCGGCATGAAGCAGCGGGTGGCGATCGCGCGCGGCATGGCGATGGAGCCCGACGTGCTGCTGATGGACGAGCCTTTTGCCGCGCTCGACGCGCTGACCCGGCGCAAGATGCAGGACGAATTGCTGCAGCTGTGGGACGACACGCACTTCACCGTCCTGTTCGTCACCCATTCGATCCCCGAGGCGATCACCATCGGCAGCCGGATCCTGCTGATGTCACCGCACCCGGGACAGGTCAAGGCGGAGCTCAACAGTCTGCCGAGGAGCTCCGCGCACGGCGACGCGGCCAGAGAGCTGGAGCGAAAGATCCATGCGATGCTCTTCGCCGAGCCCGTCGAGAGCGAGGATGAATTCCATGTCTGAAGCCGACTTGGTACGTCCTGACGTTCTCCGGCCGACTGTCGATGCGTCGCAATTCGGCGTCGTGCAACGGCCGCTGTCGATCGGGGAGCGGATCTACAACATCGGCGCGGTGCGTAAGCTCGCGATACTCGTGCTGCTGGCGGCCGCCTGGGAAATCTACGCGCGCTGGCTGCACAATGACCTGCTGTTCCCGACTTTCGGCGCGACCTTGCAGGCATTTGTCCAGGCGATGGTCAGCGGCGGACTGCTGGGCAAGGCCTGGACCTCGATCAAGGTGCTGCTGATCGGGTATGCGGCCGGCATCGCCCTGGCTGCGGTATTGACGACCGTGGCGATCAGCTCGCGTGTCGGCACCGACTTTCTCGAAACGCTGACCTCGATGTTCAATCCGCTGCCGGCGATCGCGCTGTTACCGCTGGCACTGATCTGGTTCGGACTGGGCAATGGGAGCCTGGTGTTCGTGCTGATCAATTCGGTGCTATGGGCGGTCGCGCTGAACACGCATTCCGGGTTCCTGTCAGTATCGAATACGCTGCGTATGGTCGGCCGCAACTATGGGCTGCAAGGCCTGTCGTACGTCGGCAGAATACTTATCCCTGCCGCGTTCCCGAGCATCCTGACCGGCCTGAAGATCGGCTGGGCGTTTGCGTGGCGCACCCTGATCGCGGCCGAGCTGGTGTTCGGCGTATCGTCCGGCTCCGGCGGTCTGGGCTGGTTCATCTACGAGAACAAGAATCAGCTCGAGATCGCCAACGTCTTTGCCGGGCTTTTCACGGTGATCATGATCGGCCTCCTGGTCGAGAACGTCATTTTTCGAACGATCGAACAGCGCACGGTGCGCAGATGGGGGATGCAGAATTGAGCTGGAGCGCCAAGCCGGTGCGGCAGGCACAAGCGTCGCGGGGCGACTATCCGCGGTTTCATCTAGCCTTCCCGGTGACTGATCTGACCGCGGCACGCCGCTTCTACGTCGGCGTCCTCGGCTGCACCGAGGGACGCAGCGCCCAGGAATGGGTGGATTTCGATTTCTTCGGCCATCAGATCGTTGCGTTCCGGGTCGGCGCCGCCGACATGAAAGTGGCGACCAGCCTGGTCGACGGCGATCAGGTGCCGGTGCGGCATTTCGGCGTGATCCTGGAAGTCGACGAATGGAACAGCCTGGCCGACCGTCTGGAAACGGCCGGAGTGCGGTTCATCATCGAACCGCACGTGCGATTCAAGGGCCAGATCGGCGAGCAGTCGACGATGTTCCTGCTCGACCCGTTCGACAACGCGCTGGAGTTCAAGGCATTCGAGAACATCGACCAGCTGTTCTCGCCGCAGTGAGCCCCGTAGCGTGCGCATCGTCATCAGCGAATTCATCGACGATGCGGCGGTGACGTCGCTGGCACGGGATTTCGACGTGCGTTACGACGCCGGGCTGGTCGAGCGGCCGGCCGAGCTCGGCGTCGAATTGGGCAGCGCCGACGCGTTGATCGTCCGAAACCGCACGCAGGTCGATGCCGCGCTGCTGGCCGGGGCGCCGAGGCTGAAGGTCGTCGGCAGGCTCGGCGTTGGACTCGACAACATCGATCTCCCCGCCTGCGAGGCACGGCGGATCGCCGTCATACCGGCGACCGGGGCCAATGCGCGCTCGGTGGCCGAATACGTCATCGGCGCCGCGCTGCTGCTGCGGCGCCAGGCCTATGGCGCGAGCGCCGCGGTCGCCGCGGGCGAGTGGCCGCGCGCCGCACTGGCCCAAGGCCGGGAGCTCTCGGGCAGCACGCTCGGCATCGTCGGCTTCGGCGGCATCGGCCGGCTGGTCGCAGAGCTCGCGCACCGGTTGGGTATGTACGTGATCGGCCATGACGTCGCGATTGCGCCGGATTCGGCGTCGTGGGCCGAGCAGCACACGGCGCCGCGGCCGCTGGACGACCTTTTGCGCGAAGCGGACATCGTATCGCTGCACGTGCCGCTGACCGAGGTGACGCGGCGGCTTCTGGATGCCCGTCGACTCTCGCTGATGAAACGTGATGCGATCCTGATCAACACCTCGCGCGGCGGCATCGTCGACGAAGCCGCGCTGGCCGCGGCGCTGCGCGCCGGAACGCTCGGCGGCGCGGCGCTCGACGTTTTCGAGCGCGAGCCGCTGCCGGCGGCGAACGTGCTCGCCGGGTGCCCGGGCTTGCTGCTCACGCCGCACATTGCCGGCGTCACGCGCGAGTCGAACGCGCGCGTTTCGGCGCTGGTCGCCCGCGACGTTGCCGCCGCGCTGGTGCGGCGTGGCGGCGACAGCGCGCATGCCTAGGCTTGCACAGGGCGCGCTGCGGGACCTGGTCGAGCGCGCGCTGCGCCGCGCCGGCGCGAGCGCGGCGATGGCGGCGGCCACCGCGAAGGCGCTGACCGAAGCCGATGCGCAGGGATTGGGCTCGCACGGCGTCGCGCGCGTTCCCCAATACGCCGCGCATCTGAGGAACGGCCGCGCCGTCGGCGATGCCGTCGCCAGCGTGATCCGGTCGCGTGGCGGCGCCGCCCTGGTCGACGCGGCCGGCGGGCTCGCGTTCCCGGCCTGTGCGCTCGCCGTCGCCGAAGCGATCCGGCGAGCGCGCGATTTCGGCGTGAGCTTCGTCGGCGTTACCCACAGCCACCATTTCGGCGTCGCCGCCTATCACCTGGCGCCCGTCGCCGCAGCGGCGATGGTCGGCCTGGCGCTGGGCAACTCGCCGGCGGCGATGGCCGTCGCGGGCGGCAGGCACCCGGTGCTCGGGACCAATCCGATCGCCGCCGTCTTTCCGCGCAAGAACGGTGCGCCGCTGACAATCGACTTGTCGCTTTCGCAGGTCGCGCGCGGCAAGGTGATGATCGCGGCGAAGGAAGGCCGGCCGATTCCCGAGGGTTGGGCGCTCGACGCCGACGGCAGGCCGACTACCGATGCGCAGGCGGCGCTGGCCGGATCGATGCTGGCCGTCGGCGGAGACAAGGGTGCGACGCTCGCGCTGGTGGTCGAATTGCTCGCCTGCGCGTTGACCGGCGCCGCGATGGGCTTCGAAGCCGATTCGTTCCTGGTCGACGAAGGCAACCGGCCGGGTGTCGGTCAGGCGTTCCTGGTCATCGATCCGGCCGCGCTCGCTGGCACGCCGGTTTATCTCGAGCGGATCGAGACGCTGATCGCGGAAATGGAAAAGGACCCCGGCGTTCGGCTGCCCGGCTATCGCCGCGATGCGCTTGCCGAAGAAGCGGCCCGCGATGGCATCGAAATCGGACCGGCACTGCACCGGCAGTTGCTCGAGCTCGCCGGTTGACGAGATCGTCCGCCGGCCGGCCTGCGCACGAGGCTCAGTTGCTCCGCGCGGGCGCTCCAAACGAATAACGGAGTCCTATCCAGATGCCGCGCGGCGCGCCGACTCCGCGAAACTGCTCGGCGACCGCGTCGTTTCCGGACGAGGGTCCGAAGCTGCGATCGGGCCCGGTGAAGACGTTGGAACCCAGCACACCGATGTTCTGGTAACGGCGGTCAAACAGGTTGGCGATTCGGGCGAAGACCTCGAGGTCTTTGGCTGCCTGGTAGCGCGCATCGAAGTCGGCTACCGTGTACGAGGGCAGCCTGCCGTGCCGGTCCTGATTGTTTTCGTCGCCGCGGGCGTACTGGCTGGAGGCGTAGACGACGCTCCCACCGATGGAAAAACGGTCGTCGAAGTCGTAGTCGGCGCGAAGCTTCGCTGAATCCGACGGAATACCGGGAATGCGATTTCCCGGAGTCACGGCGATCGCGCCACTTTGGTCGGCTGCCGAGTTGTTCGGACTTGCGGCGACGAAGGCCGAGCGGAATGTCGCCTCGGTATGGCTGTATCGTAGATTGAGCGACAGAGCGCCGACGCGGGTCCCTCCCCAGAGCTCTACGCCTTGCCGGCGCGTCTTGCCGACATTCTGGAAGTAACCCGCATTCACGGCGCCGGCACCGCTGGAGATGAACTGGATGTCATCGTCGAGGTCGGTACGATAGGCGGCGATCGCCCATTGCGCCGCCGTGTCCACCTTGCCGCGCGCGCCCGCCTCGATGGTTCTGGAGACGACCTTTTTCAGCGGCGGGTCGGCGATGAATATGTTCGGCAGCTTGCATGGCGCCGCGGCATCGGAGCAGGTGAGTTCCACCGGAGACGGCGCTCGCATGCCCTGGCTGTAGCTCGTATACGCGGTCAGCGTCGGCGAGGGATTGAAATTGATCCCCATCGCCGGATTGAAGCGGGAAAACGTGAAATTGCCGTCCAGGTCGGGACTGGTGCCGCTGCGATCATTGATGGCGACGCTGGCATGGTTGTACCGTCCGGACAGCGTCAGCGTCCAGTGCGGGTCCAGGGCTAACGTATCGTTGAAATAGACGCCGACGTAGCGATTGGTCGTGCCAACGTCGGTCTCGGGCGCGAACGGACCGATGCCGACGGCTGCGCGATCAATGGTGAAATTGGCGGCCTGCGAATCCTGCATGAACATCGTGTCGCCGAAGTCGCCGCTCAGGCCCGCGATGAATTGATTGCTGCGCCCGGCAAGCTTGCCGAGCACAGTCAGCTGCAGTCCAAAACCCCAGCTCCTCTGATCGATGGCCGAGCGATCGTTGGTCGCCTGATTGAGCACCGGCATGCCTGTGTCCGGATCGATCGCGCCGTAATCGTCGTTCACGTTGCTACTGACGTTGGTGTTGCGGAAGCGACGGTAATAGACATTTCCGCCGAGCAGAACACCCTCCCCGAGGAAGCGGCTACCTTTCGCGGTCAGGAACGTGAGCTTGTTCTCGTTGAGGTCGGGAAACGTGTACGCCTGTCTGGGCGTGTCGAGCCAGGACAGCGGGAGCGCCTGCGTTCCCTGCAGGTTGTTATCCGCCAGCGTGAGACTCACGTCGAAGTCGACGCTGTCGTCCTGATATCCGACCTTGCCGAAAAATTGCTTCACCCGGCTTGGATTGTGATCCGCCCAGCCTTTCTCGTCGAAGAAGTTTCCGGTGATGAAATAGTCGATGCGGTCGCGTACGCCGCCGTATTCGAATTCCGCGGACTTCCGGCCAAAGGAACCGGCCGACACCTCGATCGCGCCGCCGGGACTCTGCGCCCCGCTGCGGGTATAGATCGCCAGCGCGCCTCCCAGCGTGTTGAGGCCGAACGCGGGATTCGAGCCGGGAATGAGCTGAATGCTCGAAATCGCCGAAGCCGGAAGCAGATCCCAGTTGACGACGTCGCCGAATGCCTCGTTGATCCGCACGCCGTCCTGAAACACCGACAGGCCCTGCGGGGTCCCAAGCAGCGGCGAGGCCGTGAAGCCGCGAAAGTTGAGATCCTGCTGGTAGGGATTGCCTTGCGCAGCGGAGACGCCGACGCTGTTGGCGTTGCGCTCGAGAAAATCGCTGAGGTCGAGCGATCGCTGCCGCAAGAGATCGGCGCGTCCGAAGCTCTGCACGTTGGCAGGCACATCCTTCAGCGCGATGCCCAGGCCGGGCAACGGCGTCGTGCCGATGACATCGACCTTGGGCAGCTCGAAAACTTCCGCCGGATTGTCGGCGTGCGCAGCGGATGCCGCGCCGGCCAGCGCCAGTGAAAGCACGAGGACGCGCCTCGCCACTCGCCTCTGCCCGTCGTCTGCGTTCAGCGGAGCGCCACACCCCAGGGCAGATCTCCTACGGCGATGTCGGCGATCTTGGCGTTGGTCGCGGTATCGACGACGGCGATCGCGTTCGACCGCCCGCATGCGACGTAGAGCTTGCGACCGTCCGGCGTGATCGCCATGTTCCACGGCCGCTTGCCGACGGGTATCGCGGCAATGATCGCGTTGCTCGCCGTATCGATGACCTGCACGGTTCCTTCGCCGCCCGAGCTCACGTAAACCCGCTTGCCGTCCGGCCGGACGGTGACGCCGTTCGAGCGACTGCCGGCCTTGATGCTCGCGATGACCTTCATCGTCGCGACGTCGATCACGTTGACGGTGTCCGCGTGTTCCGCCGCCACGTAGGCGCGCTTGCCATCGGGCAGGAAGCCGATACCGCGCGGGCGGTCGCCCACTTTTACCGACTGCACGACCTCTCCCTTGCCGAGGTCGACGATGTCGACGCTGTCGGCCTCCTCGCTGCTGACGTAAAGCCATCGATCATCGGGGCTGAACACCGCGTGTTCGGGATTTTTGCCGCGCATCTTGAGCTTCCGTACGACCTTGCCGCTCGACGTATCGACCAGCATCACCTGATCGTCTTCTTCGACGGCGGCGGCCAGCAGCTTGCCGTCGCTCGACAGATAGATGCCTTCGGGAGATTTTCCCAGCGCCGTGCGCGTGAGGAGCGCGCCGGTCGCCGCATCGACCGTCAGCACTGCGTTGGCGGTCTGATCGCTCAAGTAAAGCCGCTTGCCGTCGGGCGAAAGCGCGATGCCGCGCGGCTTGCCGCCGACGCTGAACGTTGCGGTTACCCTGTCGGTCGCAGTATCGATCATCGACACGGTGCCCGAGCCTTCGTTGGAGGCGTAGGCGATCGGCGCCCCGACGACCGGTAGCGAGCTGGCGAGCGACAACGTGGCCGCAATGAGGATCCGGGGAAAGCGCATGATAATGATTGCTCCTAGAAAGCATCGGTTGCGTCGCCATGGAGCCGACGCGAACGATAGGTTATGCTACACGACTTTGTCGCAACTTCTTTAGCGCGCAGAAGATGCCAAACTCCGCCCCTCGCTGCCGCCGGACGCGGCGGATCGCGCCGGCCGCGATGCTGCTGGCGATCTCCGGCGCACCGATGCCGGAGTTCGCGAGGGCGCAGGACGTCGTGCGCGTCGACCCGCTGGTCATCACGGCAACGCGGATCGAAGAGCGCGCGTTCGACTTGCCGGTAGCCATCGACAGCATCGGCGCGGCACGGATCCAGCAAGGACAGCTTCAGATCAACCTGTCCGAATCGCTCTCGCGCGTTCCGGGCCTGGTCGTGCAGAACCGATGGAACTATGCGCAGGACCTGCAGGTTTCCTCGCGGGGCTTCGGTGCACGGGCGAGCTTCGGCGTGCGCGGGATACGGCTGTACCAGGACGGCATTCCGGCGACGATGCCGGACGGGCAGGGGCAGACGGGCAGCTTCAGTCTCGCTTCTGCGCAGCGCATCGAAGTGCTCCGCGGCCCGTTTTCGACTCTTTACGGCAATGCCGCGGGCGGCGTGATCTCGATCTTCAGCGAGGACGGGCCGCCGACGCCGACGGCGCAGGGGCAGGTCGTCGGCGGCAGTTATGGCACCTGGAATGCGATCGCGAAATTCGGCGGTGAAGAGCGCGGCGTCAACTTCTCGGTCGTCGCCAATCACTTCGCCACCAACGGCTATCGCGACCACAGCGAAGCGCAGCGCGATCAGTTCAATGCGAAGCTCAAGTTCGCCTTCGGCGACGGCACCCGGGTCACGATGATCGCCAACTCGCTCTACCAGCCCGAGGCGCAGGATCCGCTCGGGTTGACGCGAGCCCAGTGGGAGGCCAACCCGCGCCAGGCCGACCCGGCGGCGACGTTGTTCAATACCCGGAAGACCGTCGGCCAGCAGCAGGGCGGCGCGACGATCGAACGCAGCGTTGGCGCCGACACCACATTGCGTCTGACCACCTACGCCGGACAGCGCTCGGTGCGGCAATACCTGGCACTCGCCGGCACGCTGGACACGTCGTCGGGCGGTGTCACCGATCTGTCCGGCAATTTCGCCGGCGTCGACCTTCGCGCGACGACGCGCATCGCCGCCGCCGGCGGGCCGCTGACCTTGACGGTCGGCACCACCTACGACCGCCAGCAACAGGCGCGCAAGGGCTTCGTGAACAACAACGGAGCGCTGGGGGACCTGCGCCGCGACGAAGACGACACGGTCCGCAATCAGGATGCGTACGCGCAGGCAGAATGGGTTCCGCTGGACGCCTTGTCGCTGCTTGTCGGCGCGCGTTACAGCGACGTGCGTTTCGATTCGGTCGACCACTACATCACCGGCTTGAATCCGGACGACAGCGGACGAGTCGCTTTCTCGCATGCAAGTCCCGTCGCCGGCGTCGTCTGGCACGCGGCGAAGGACATCAACGTCTACGCCAACTGGGGCGAAGGCTTCGAGACGCCGACCTTCATCGAACTCGCCTACCGCAATACCGGGACCGGCCTCAACTTCGCATTGCAGCCTGCGATCAGCCGCTCGACCGAAATCGGCCTCAAGGCGTATTTCGCCGACGCTCAACGCGTCAATCTCGCGGCCTTTATCACCAACACTTCGAACGAGATCATCGTCGACGCCGCGACCGGCGGCCGCACCACCTACAAGAACGCCGGCAAGACCCGGCGGCGCGGCGTCGAGGCCCAGTGGGAAGGTGCTTTGGGCGGCGGTCTGACCGGCTATGCGTCCTACACCTACCTGTCGGCGAGATTCGCCGAGGATACGACCACCGGCACGCCGCCGTTGCTCGTGCCTTCGGGGTCGCGCCTGCCTGCGGTGCCGGCAACCAGCGCCTACGCCGAGTTGGCCTGGACGCGCGCCGACTGGTCAGGCTTCTCGGTCGCGCTGGAAGCGCAGTACGCGGCCAAGCTCTACGTCAACGAGCGCAATACCGACGCCGCCCCGGCCTACACGGTGGCCAACGTCCGCGCCGGCTTCGAGCAGCGTGTCGGCATGTGGACGCTGCGCGAATTCGCCCGCATCAATAATCTCGCCGACCGCAACTACGTCGGTTCGGTGATCGTCGGCGATACCAACGGGCGCTTCTTCGAGCCGTCGGCGCGGCGCAACTACCTGATCGGCGCGAGCGCGAATGTCAGGTTCTGATCCGACTCCACGCTATCCGACGGCCGTGATCCTCATGCACTGGGCGATCGCCGCGGCGGTGGTCGGCCTGATGGTGCTCGGATGGTGGATGCAGACGATCCCGAAACAGCCGGTCGGACCCCGCGCCGACGCGTACAACCTGCACAAGTCGATCGGATTGGCGGCACTGCTGCTGATGGCGGTGCGGCTCGCCTGGCGCGCGACGCATCGCCCGCCGGAGCTTCCTCCGCTTCCACGGTGGCAGGCGCACGCCGCGGCGGCCGTCCATCTGCTGCTGTACGCCGTCATGTTCATCGCTGCGCTGAGCGGCTATATCGGCTCGGCGACCAGCGGCTATCCGGTGAAGTTCTTTGGATCGGTTCTGCCGTCATGGGCGGGCGCCAACGATGCGGTCAAGGACGCGTGCAGCGTCGTCCATCTGGTCAGCAATTGGGTGCTGGTCGCCGCCATCGGCGCGCATGTCGCCGCGACGATCTATCATCAGTGGGGCTTGCGCGACGGCCTGCTCTGGCGGATGTGGCCGCTCGGCCCGCGAGCGCACGGCGCGCGTTAGCGTTGCCGGTCGCGACCGGCTCCCCGCTAGCTCTTCAGCGCGGTTTCCAGCAGCTTCGCCGTCTCGGGGAAATTTCCTTCGCGCGCGATATCCAGCGCGGTCTTGCCGCGATCGTCCTTGAGTTCCGGCCTGGCGCCGGCGGCGAGCAGCGCCTGCACCGTTTCGGTCTTGCCGTATCCGGCGGCCCACATCAGCGCGGTCAGGTTGTGCGCCAGGAGGGCGTTGGCATCGACGCCGGCGCGCAACAGCAGCAGCACAATATCGGTGCGTCCCTGGCCTGCGGCATAGGTCATCGCGGTCTTTTGCAAGCGATCGACGGCGGTAACATCGGCCCCGCTGGCCAAAAGGCGCCTGACGATGTCGGTTTGACCGGCGTGCGAGGCCGCCATCAGCGGCGTGACGCCGTTGACCGCGGCCAGGTTCACGTCGGCGCCGGCGTCTAGCATGCGGGAGGCCAGGCCGGGCTGGTCGTTCTTGAGTGCGATCACCAGGGCGGATTCGCCGATCCGATTGCGCGCATTCACGGCGGCGCCGTCGGCCAGCGCTCGCACAAGCCCGGCTTCGTCGCCGGCGCGCGCCGCCACCAGCAGCCTCGCGTTGATCGACCAGTCCTGCGCCAGCGCGCCATGCGGCAGCGCAATAAACACCGCGAGGACGAGACCGGCAAAGTGACGCGCGCCCGGCGCGCAGCGAAGCCGCGGCCCCGCGCGCATCCCGTTTCTTGACCTGTCGCCCACAGATTGCTTTTCCATTTTGGTTGGACTATAACTCAATTCCGCGGCAGGCTGGCGCGCTCCGCCGGCAGACCCGGGCGCAGCGGGGCCGATGCGAGCGCAATGAAAACAAAACTCCTGGAGAGAAAAATGATGGCATCCCACTGCAGTATGTCTTGGCGCTTGGTCGCGGCGCTCGCGCTGGCCTGCGGGTTGACCGCACCGGTCGCCGCGCAAGAAGTGGCGGGAGGCGCGACCACGACCGCGCGTCCGATGCCGGCCCTCACCAGCGTCACCCAGTCGATGCTGGACGGCGCGGCGAACGACAGCAAGAACTGGCTGCACTCCAACGGCAGCTACGACCAGACCCGGTACTACACGGGCAAGCAGATCAACGCCAAGAACGTCGCCCGGCTGAAGCCGGCCTTCATCTTCCAGACGGCGGTGCTGGAATCGATGGAGACCGCGCCGATCGTCGACAACGGCGTGATGTTCCTGACGACGTCGTTCAATCACGTCTACGCGATCGACGCCAAGACCGGCGAAGAGTACTGGCACTACAAGCACAAGCTCGGTCCGATCGTGACCGTCTGCTGCGGCAACAACAACCGCGGCGTCGCGATCGCGGAGGGCAAGCTGTACATGGGCACGATCGACGCCAAGCTGGTTGCGCTCGATGCCAAGACCGGCAAGCTGTTGTGGGAAACGCAGATCGCGGATCCGGACAAGGGCTATTCGGAGACGATGGCGCCGGCGTACGTCGATGGCAAGATCCTGATCGGCACCAACGGTGGCGAATACGGGATCCGCGGCTTCATCAAGGCGTTTGACGCCAAGGACGGCAAGCTGTTGTGGACGTTCTACAGCATCCCCGACAAGGGTCACGAAGGCGTATGGGCGAAGAACGACGCCACCGGCCGCGACATGCATCGCAACATCGAGGCCGAGAAGGCAGCCTTGGCCAAGGACAGCTCGTTCTATCAGCAGCTCGGCGGCGGCGTGTGGATGACCCCGGCGATCGACCGGAAAACCAAGACGGTGTTCTTCCTCGCCGGCAATCCCTCGCCGGATCTTTACGGCGCGATCCGCCCGGGCGACAACCTGTATACCAATTCGATCGTCGCGATCGACCTCGACAAGGGCACGTACAAGTGGCACTTCCAGTACATCGCGCACGATGTGTGGGACCTCGACGCGGTCAGCCCGGCGATCCTGACGCAAGCCAAGGACGCCAGCGGCAAGATGGTCGACGTCGTCATCCACGGCGGCAAGACCGGTCACATCTACGTGCATGAGCGCAACACCGGCAAGCTTATCCGCTTCTCCGAGGCGATGATCCCGCAGGAGAACATGTGGGTGCTGCCGACCAAGGAAGGCGCACGTATGCTTCCCGGTGCGAACGGCGGCGTCGAATGGTCGCCGATGGCGGTCAATCCAACGACGCGCATGGCGTACGCGGCGAATCTGCATCAACCGATGACCTATCATGTCGAGGAAGTGCCGTACCCGGGCGGCAAACTCTGGCTGGGCGGCGCGTTCAAGACGATCCCAAGTGAAGAGCAATGGGGTCAGCTGGTCGCCGTCAACCTCGACACCGGCAAGGTCGCGTGGAAGGCCAAGACCCCGCAGCCGCTGATCGGCGGCGTGCTGACCACGGCCGGGGGCCTGGTCTTCAACGGCGAAGCGAACGGCTGGTTCAAGGCCTACGACGCCAAGACCGGACGCGAGCTGTGGAAATTCAACTGCGGCGCCGGCGTCAACGCACCCGCGGTTTCCTACATGGTCGGCAACACGCAGTACATCGCGGTCGCCGCCGGAGGCAACAACCAGATCGATTCCAAGCGCGGCAACAGCGTGTTCGTTTTTGCGCTGCCCTAGCCGCGGCTCCTGACTCGCACGGCCACTTCGCTCGCGCGAAGTGGCCGTTTTATTTGAATGACATGCTCAAAACCACGATCCTGATTCTGTCTGCGCTGGCCTGCGCGCTCCCGACGCAGGCCCAGCAGCTCGACGCGACGCAGATGGCGGCCGCACGAACCAAGGCACAAGTCTGCTTTGCCTGCCACGGACCGGACGGCAATTCGACCGTCGGCGAATATCCGATCCTCGCCGGGCAAAGCTGGCGTTACATCTACATCGAGCTCAAGGATTTCAAGGAAGGCCGGCGCAAAGACGAGCAGATGTCGCCGATGGCAGCGCAGCTGTCGACCGAGGACATGATGCTGCTGGGTGAGTTTTTTGCGGCACAGAAACAGGCCCCGATCAAAATCCAGGTCGACTCCGCCAAGGTCGAGGCCGGCCGGAAGATTTCCGACGCGGTCCTCTGTCCGATGTGCCACCTCGGCGGCTTTGTCGGGCAGAACGAGATTCCGCGCGTCGCCGGCCAATGGCCGCAGTACATCAAAAAGCAGCTGGCCGACTTCAAGGCGAGGCGGCGGACCAACGATGCAGGCAACATGACCAGCGTCGCCGCCACGTTGTCCGACGCCGACATCGAGAACCTGTCGCAATACATCGGTAATCTGTACTAGTGTCCTGTTCCGTAAATTCGCTCGATAGTTCGCGGCGCTCATTGGCCAAAGCGCGGGTGCCATGCGGCGTTGGGGGGGGGG
>DASYJB010000019.1:0-4802 GCA_035996965.1 Casimicrobiaceae bacterium
AACGATGCGGTCGAGCATGCGTGCTTCCGAGTTCCACTCGTCGTCGCTCAACACCCAGCCGGCGCCCGTTTTGGCGACGCGGTCGGCGAGCGCGCCGATCGGCGGAACGATCGCAGGCCGGCCGGCGGCCCAGGCTTCGGACAGCGTGAAGCTGAACGTCTCCGGACCCGCCGACGGGTACGCGACCAGCCGGACACGGTAATGTTCGATCAACTCGCGCAACGCGCGCGAATCGTACGCGCCGTGCATCGTGAACGCGCCATCGGCGGATTGGAACGGTTCGCGCCCGCGGTCCAGGTAGCCGATCAGCACCCAACGCAACGGTAGATCCCGCTCGCGCGTCAATTCGACCAGGCGTTCGAGCCGCCGCGCCCCCTTGTCCGGCCCGATCGCCCCGAGGACCGCGACGACCGGCCGGCCGTCGTCGGCCATCGGAAGTGGCGATTGAACGGCGTCCGGACGCGACATGCCGGCGGCGTTGCCGTGCGGAATCACCGTCACCTCGTGCTCGGGAAAATACTTGCCCAGTATCGACGCCGCCCATGACGACGGTGCGATCAGGAACGCCGAGCGCGCCAGCAGCGCCCGATGCTTCGCTCGCCACGCTTCGATGTCGACTCCGGCGAACTCGGGCTGCGCGGCAAGGCAGGCGACGCACACCGCCGCGTCGGTCACGGCGCCGCAATAGCTGTGCCGAGCATTGAGAAAGGTTATCGTCGGGCAGGCGAAGTTGAGATCGTGGACCGTGTAGCCGTAGGGCACGTCGAGGCGGGAGAGCGCCTGCAGCAGACCGTCGCGGCAGCCGGAAATGTTGTGCAGGTGGATCAGGTCGACGCCGAAGCGCGCGCAGATGCCGCCCAGAAAATCGCTCCAGGGCTCGGCGGGCAGGCGAGTGAAATCATAAGTCCGCGTCGCATCGCTCGCATGCTCCTCGAGCTGCCATTCGTCGCCGACGGCGATCAGCAGATAATGGCGAAACGCCGCGCCCGAGGCGGCGATCAGCGCGCGCACATGGTATTCGGTCCCGCCGCCATGCCCGTGGACGACGTGGAGCACGCCCGGGACCGGTTCGTTCAGCACCCGGTACTGCGACAGCGCCAGCTCGCGCAACGGGCGCACCGGATCGGCGGCGATGTAGGCGCGCACCTGGTCGAGGTATTGCGGATGGCGATCGAGCAGGATTCGCATGTTGCGTTCGGCCAGATCGGCGCGCTTGTCGCCGAACGAGCTGCCGCCCATGTGCAAGACGAATGCATCCTCGCACAGCACATTGCGATAGCCGGCAGCTGCGGCGCGCATGCATAAATCGTTTTCCTCGCCGTAGCCCAGGCCGAACACCGGATCGAACATCCCGATCGCATCGATCAGCGCGCGGCGGATGTAAAGGCAGAACCCGACGCCCGTCGGCAGATCGGGGTAGGTGGGCACGGCGGCGCGTTCGAGCGCTTGCACCATCGGCCCGGTGTCGCGCGAAGCCGGCCAGCGGTTGTTCTCGCAAAAGCGCGGCAGCGAGCAGATCTCGGCGTTGTTGGAAAACGGCGTGATCGTTCCGATCGCCGGGTCCGCTGCCGCGCATCGCGCCAGCGCATCCAGCCAGCCGCGGGTGACGACGGTGTCCGAATTGAGCAGCACCAGGTCGGCGCCTGCACGCGCGGCACTCATGCCGCGGTTCGCGTTAAGCGTGAAGCCGAGATTGCGCTCGTTGGCGAGCAACCGGATTTGCGGCAGCCGGCGCGTCTCGAGCTGCGCGAAATACGCGCGCACGGCCGGGTCGGGCGAGGCGTCGTCGATGACGATCAGACGATAATCGCCGCCGGTGTGCGCGAGGACGCTCTCGATGCAGCGGTTCAGATCGTCCGCGGCGTTGTAGACGGGGACGACGATGTCGATCGGCACGCGCGGTATCAACCGTCAGCGTCCACGCAGCCAGAGACTAAGCCTGCGCCACGGGAACGATAGCCACCAGCGAAACGTATGCCGCGCGGCGATCGTCTGGTCGCGCGAGGCAATCTCCTGTCGCAGCGCCGTTCGTTCCGCATCGAAAGCCTTCAGCGCATCGTCCTCCCGTCGCCGCTCGCGGTCCAGCGCTTCGCCCTGCGACGCAATCGTCGCCGCGTGCTCGACCAGCATCCTGTCGCGCTCGGCCAGCTCGCGGTCGCGCAACGCGATCAGCTGCTCGCGCTGCTGCCGCGCCGCATCCAGCGCGGCGAGCTGACCGTCCTTGTCGGCGATGACCCGTTCGCGCTCGGCGATCAGCGCTTCCAAGTGATGGACGTGCGTGGTTTGCCGGTCCAGCGCCGCGTCGCGATCCTTGAGCAGCGCATCCTGCCTCAGCACTTCGCTGGCATTGGCCTGGGCGCGTTTTTGCTCGGTCTCGTCGGCGTCGGTGAAAAGCGACCCGCGCACCGCCGCGGCAGGAAGCGCGGCAGACGTCCGCGCGGCAACGACGATGAAGTACATGCCTTCCGGAGGCACATACGGCGACACCCGGCCCGCATCGCCGAGCCAGGCCTCGACGCCAGCGCCTTCGTCTTCGCTCCAGATCGCCGACCAGGGTGCGACATGCTGATGGAACCAGCGCTGCGCCGGAAACGCCTTGGCCAGCAGCTCAGCCAGGCCGTCGCGATAGAGCTCGTGGCGATGGAACTCGTTGACGTAGTCGCGAGCGTCGCTATAGAGCCGCTTGTTCGGCGAAGAAATGATCAGCAATCCCGCTGGCTTCAGCACCCGCGCGAATTCGGCGAGCATCGGCGGCTGGTCGACGGCGTCCAGATGCTCGATCGTCTCGAATGAAACGACGGCGTCGAACGATGCGTCGGGAAACGGGAGCTCGGTGCACGATCCTTCGACAAAGCGGATGGTCGCGCTGCCGTAGGTCGATTGTGCGTGACGAATCGAATCGGCGTCGATGTCTACGCCTGCCGCCTCTGCCGCCTTCGTACCGAGCAAGGCGGTGCCATAGCCTTCGCCGCACGCGGCATCGAGCACGCGCCTGCCCTCGGTGTACCGGCGCGCGAACGCATAACGGTGCCAATGCTCGTACGCGATTTCGCCGGCGCAGGCCGGAAGAAAGCGTTCGCCGGTGAAAGTGAGGTCGGATGCCATGCGGGGCACGTGCCGCGCGCTCGAGCGAGGAGCGTCGTCGCGGCGGTAAAGCGTCGATTTTAACCGATCAGGCGGGGCCGGCTCCGCCGGCAGCTCCGCCCTCGGGATCGGGCGCGCGATCGCCCCAGCCGTGATCGATTCGGACCAGGCCCATTTCGCGCGTCGCGCCTTCGATCAGCAAGGGCATTTCGACATTGTCGAACAGGCGCACACCCTCGGGGTCGAGTGCATGTGCCCGCACCAGATATTTGCCCGGCAGCAGCGGGAGCTCCGGAAAGGTCAGCGAAAAAGCGAAACGATGCGCATCGATGCGCCTCGGCGTGACGCCATCCATGTCGGTGGCCACACCGTACACCGGCGTGCCGTCGGCGCGGATCAGGCCAAGGAGAACCACCGGCGGACGTCCGTCGGGCGAGAACACCTCGCCGGCAATCGTCAGGGCGCCTCCGGACGCCACGGTCGAGGCAGGGTCCAGAGTCAGCGACTGCACGGCGTAAACGCCCGCCGCGGCGGCCTGGGGCGCGCCGATCGGCCGCTTCGCGCCGGCGGACTTTTCCTCGTGATAGGCGAGGTAGGCTTGGCTGACTTCCGCCGCGGGCCCGTAACGTTCGACCCGTCCGTCCTTGAGCCAAAGCGCGGCCCGGCACAGCTTCTGGATGTGGTACATGCTGTGCGAGCAAAGCAGCAGCGTGCCGCCCCCGACAAGATAGCGTTCCATCCAGGCGACGCATTTTTTCTGAAACGACTCGTCACCGACGGCGAGCACCTCGTCGGTGATCAGGATGTCCGGCGTCAGCGCGGTTGCCACCGCGAATCCGAGCCGCACGACCATTCCGGACGAGTAGTGCTTGATCGGATCGTGTATGTGCTCGCCGATGTCGGCGAAGGCGATGATCTGGTCGCGCTTGGCCGCGATCTCGGCGCGCGTGAGGCCGAGCAGCGCCGCCGCGAGATCGATGTTGGCGATGCCCGAATATTCGGGATGAAAGCCGGAGCCGAGCTCCAGCAGCGCCCCGACGCGCCCGCGGCTTTCGACGACCCCGCGTGTCGGCGTTATCACGCCCGCGACGATCTTCAGCAGAGTCGACTTGCCGGCGCCGTTCTCGCCGATGATGCCCAGCGATTCGCCGGCAGCGAGGTTGAACGAGACCTCGTCCAGCGCCTGGAACACGTTCGGAGCGCCGCGTCCGCGCAAGAGATCGAACACCAGCCGCAGCCGGCCGGCATTGGCATCGAGCTTCGCATAGTCCTTGCCGACGCCGGAGAGGTGGA
Organism: Casimicrobiaceae bacterium; assembly: GCA_035996965.1. Lineage (GTDB taxonomy): Bacteria > Pseudomonadota > Gammaproteobacteria > Burkholderiales > Casimicrobiaceae > PALSA-1003. Next base: position 4,378 of record DASYJB010000019.1, read on the forward strand.
GCAAGGCGGACATCAGCGTCTGGTTCGCCGCACTCGGCGTCTAGACAAAATCTTCGAAATGCGGAGACAGCCGCAGGAACACCCATCGGCCCGCCGCGAACAGCGCCAGCGCGACGACGACCGCGAGCGCATCGCCCCAGACCAGTCCCAGCCGCCCGTCGAGCAGGGCGTCGCGCAGGCGGTCGACCAGATAGCCGAACGGGTTGGCCGCCACCCACGGCTTCATTCCTTCGGGAACCAGCGTCAGCGGGTAGAGAATCGGCGTCAGATACATCAGGATCATGAGCACCGGCATGAGGATGTGCTCGATATCCTTGACGAACACCTGCAACGCCGACAGCGCCAGCGCGAGGCCGGCGACAGCGACGGCAAGGATCATCCAAAGAGGCAGCGCAAGCAGCAGACCTTCGAAGCGCACCGGCTCG
>DASYJB010000020.1:0-22729 GCA_035996965.1 Casimicrobiaceae bacterium
CGAAGCCTATCTGCTCTTCGAGCGTCTGCATCTGGCGGGACAGCGCCGACTGCGTCAGAAAAAGCTCCTCGGCGGCGCGGGTGAACGAAAGCTGGCGCGCCGCCGCCTCGAAGCCCTTCAGCAAGTCGAGCGACGGCAGGCGCGGTCGCGCGCGCGGCTTCGATACTGCGGTTTTGTCCATGCTGAACCTTCATGCAGCCGCTTGCCGGCGACGCCGGCGTGCGGCGCGCGCCGCCATCGGCCGTCGCGGTTCGGACGGCCGATTCGACGAGCGTCCCGGCGGCGCCGCATGCATTCGCATTATGCATCAGGACGGCGCGGGGTCGGGCCCGCTCCGGCCAGTGCGCCGCCGACGCCACGAATCGCCGTACCGCGGCGAAGGTGCCGGTCAGCATTCCATTTTGTCATGCGACGCATGCGGCGAATTCGTTGGTCAAGCCCTCGGCCGGCGCCGATACTTCAGCTGCAAAGACCGGAAACGCAGCAGCTGGGTGCGACCGGCCGATGCATGAATATTACGCATGGACTAGGAGATAGCAATGCCATTCGATCCATCTACCCCTCAACGCGGCCGCCGCGCGTACTTGCCGCGGCGCGAGTCGCTGATATTGAACAACGCCGAAGGAACGACGATCGCGGTCGACGCCGGATGCCTGTGGGTGACGATGGAGCGCGATCCGCGGGACATCGTGCTCTTGCCCGGCATGAGCTTCGAGATCGACCGCACCGGCCGCACGGTGATCGCGGCCGAAGACGACTCGCGCTTCCGCCTGCTGTCCCAAGTCACGCCCGCCAGCCGCGCCGTCACATGGCTCGCGCGGCACGCGGCCAGGATCTCAGCGCGCTGGACGTTCCGCCAGGCGCGGCGCGTCGCCCCGTATTGCTGACCGTCAGCGCCGAGCCGGGTGCCGTGGCCGCACCCGGTCAGCGCTTGACGAAGCTCAGCTTGCCGCCTTTTGCCGCGACGTGCACGGTCTCGCCGGGACCGAAACTGCCCTTGAGGATTTCGGTCGCCAGCGGGTTTTCGATCTGCTGCTGGATCGCGCGCTTGAGCGGCCGCGCGCCGTAAATCGGATCGAAACCCTCCTGCGCAACCGCGGCCAGCGCCGCCGGGCTGACGTCGAGCCGGATGTCCATCTTCGCAAGCCGCGACTCGAGCGATTGCAACTGGATCCTGGCGATCGATTCGATGTCCTTTTCCGATAGCGCGTGAAAGACGACGATCTCGTCGATGCGGTTGACGAATTCGGGCCGGAAATGCGTCTTGACCTCGGCCATCACGGCGAGCTTGATGACGCCGTAGTCGTCGCCCGACATCTGCTGGATCATCTGCGAGCCCAGGTTCGACGTCATCACGATCACCGTGTTCTTGAAGTCGACCGTGCGCCCCTGGCCGTCAGTCATGCGCCCGTCGTCGAGCACCTGGAGCAGCACATTGAACACGTCCGGATGCGCTTTTTCGACCTCATCCAGGAGGATCACGCTGTAGGGCTTCCGCCGCACTGCCTCGGTCAGATAACCACCTTCCTCGTAGCCGACATAGCCGGGCGGTGCGCCGATCAATCGGGCGACCGAATGCTTTTCCATGAATTCCGACATGTCGATGCGGATCAGGAACTGCTCGGAATCGAACAGGAAACCGGCCAGCGCCTTGCACAGCTCGGTCTTGCCGACGCCGGTGGGACCGAGGAACAGAAACGATCCGTACGGTCGATTCGGGTCGGACAGGCCCGAGCGCGAGCGCCGGATTGCATCGGAGACCAGCCGGACCGCCTCGTCCTGTCCGACGACACGCTGGTGCAGCGCGTCTTCCATATGCAGCAGCTTCTCGCGCTCCCCTTGCAGCATTTTGGACACCGGGATGCCGGTCGAGCGCGATACCACTTCAGCGATCTCTTCCGCGCCCACCTGCGTGCGTAACAGCCGCGGCTTGGCACCCTGCTCGCTGGCGAGTTTGCTGTCGGCTTTCTTCAGCTGCGCCTCGAGCTGCGGCAGCTTGCCGTATTGCAGCTCGGAGACGGCCTGCCAGTCGCCCTTGCGCTTGGCCTCCTCCATCTGCAGCTTCACCTTGTCGATTTCTTCCTTGATGTGCTGCGTGCCGACGACCTGCGCCTTCTCGGCCTGCCAGATCTCGTCGAGATCGGCATATTCGCGCTCGAGCCGCTTGATTTCGTCCTCGATCATCGCCAGGCGTTTTTTCGACGCCTCGTCCTTTTCCTTTTTCACCGCCTCGCGCTCGATCTTGAGCTGGATCAGGCGCCGGTCGAGCTTGTCCATCACCTCGGGCTTGGAGTCGATCTCCATCTTGATGCGCGCCGCCGCCTCGTCGATCAGGTCGATCGCCTTGTCGGGCAGGAAGCGGTCGGTGATGTAGCGGTGCGACAGCTCGGCGGCCGCAACGATCGCCGGATCGGTGATCTCGACGCCGTGATGAATCTCGTAGCGCTCCTGCAGTCCGCGCAGGATGGCGATCGTGCTCTCGACCGATGGCTCGTCGACCAGCACCTTCTGGAAGCGCCGCTCGAGTGCGGCGTCCTTTTCGATGTATTTGCGGTACTCGTCGAGCGTGGTCGCGCCGACGCAATGCAGCTCGCCTCGCGCCAGCGCGGGCTTGAGCATATTGCCTGCATCGATCGCGCCTTCGGCCTTGCCGGCGCCGACCATCGTGTGCAGCTCGTCGATGAAGACGATCGTGCGGCCTTCATCGGCCGCGATGTCCTTGAGCACCGCTTTGAGCCGTTCCTCGAATTCGCCGCGGTACTTGGCACCGGCAAGGAGCATCGCCATGTCGAGCGAGAGCACGCGCTTGTTCTTCAGAGTCTCGGGCACTTCTCCGTTGACGATGCGCTGCGCGAGGCCTTCGACGATCGCGGTCTTGCCCACACCCGGCTCGCCGATCAGCACCGGGTTGTTCTTGGTTCGCCGCTGCAGGATCTGGATCGTGCGGCGGATCTCGTCGTCGCGTCCTATCACCGGGTCGAGCTTGCCCTGGCGCGCGCGCTCGGTCAGGTCGATCGTGTACTTCTTGAGCGCCTCGCGCTGTCCTTCGGCTTCCTGCGAATCGACGGCCCCGCCGCCGCGGACCGCCTCGATCGCCGCTTCGAGCGCCTTCTTGGTCAGCCCGTGCTCCTTGAGGAGCCTTCCGGTTTCGCCCTTGTCGTCAGCCAGCGCAAGCAGGAACAATTCGCTGGCGATGAACTGGTCGCCCCGCTTGGTGGCGATCTTGTCGGTCAGGTTGAGCAGATTGCCGAGTTCGCGCGAAACGCTGATCTCCCCGCCCTGCCCTTCGACCTTCGGCAGGCGGGCGATCGCCTTTTCGGTGGCGGCCTTGAGCGCCGGAACGTTGACGCCGGCGCGCGAGAGCAGCGAGGCGGTGCCGCCGTCCTCCTGATTGAGCAGGCTCGCGAGCAGGTGCGCCGGCTCGACAAAGCCGTTGTCGTTGCCCAGCGCCAGGCTCTGCGCGTCCGCGAGAGCCTGTTGCAGCTTGGTGGTGAATTTGTCGAAACGCATGATCCCGCCCCTTGCGGCAATGAACCTGATCGGAACATGGGGAAGATTACGCCGTATTCAAGCCGTGCACAGGGGTTCAAGCGATTGATTCTGCGCGGATTGCGCGCGCCCTTACGCCCCGGCCGCGTCGTTCGGTCCGGGGCGCTTAAGCAGCAGGTCTTACTGGCCGACGATCGATGGGCGCATCGGTCCGAGGATGCCCAAAAGCTCGCCTTTTTCCTTCTCGGGCACTTTGAACTTGTCCAGCGTCTTGACCAGGTCGCCGACCAGGGCGTCGAAGTCCCCGTTGGTGACGCCCATGCCGGCGTGCGCGGTCTTCATATCGCGGCCGGTGTAGGTGCAGGGGCCGCCGGTGCCGGCGCAGATCTGGTCGACCAGGTTCCGCTTCAGCCGCGGGATGTCAGTCTTGGCGAAATAACGGTTGATCCGATTGTCGGCCGCGACGTTGCCGACGAAATCGTCGACCACGGCCACGATCGCGTCCTTGCCGCCGAGGCGATCGTACAGCGACTTCTGCGGCGTCGGCGTCATGCCCATGTTCTGGCAGGCGCCGAGCAGCAGGACCATGCCCAGCAGCGCCGGGACCCGCAGGTTGCGCAATATTGCGTTCATCTCGTCTCTCCTCTACCGTCGTCGCAGCGCGGGAAGCGCTGTATCGGCCATATACGGCAAGGCGATGCCGCCGGATGCGGGTCCCGGCGGCTATGTTAGGCTTCGGCGTCACGTCCGCCCGATCGGCGATCATGCCGGACCCCGTCCCGCCGCCATCCCCGCGATCCCCATCCGGCGCCAACCGAAACGCGGGATTCGCACAGGTCATCGGCGCGGTGTTCTGGAGCTTTTTCGGCGTTCGCCGCAAGGCCGCGGGCGAGCGCGATATGGTGACGATCAAGCCGCTGCATGTCATCATCGCCGGACTGCTGGGCGCGGCGATTTTTGTCTTCGTCTTGATCGTCCTGGTCAAGATCGTCACGCACAAGGGCTAGCCGAACCTTGGCGAAGATCGTCTATTCGGTGCGCCATTCGGCCTTGGCCGCGCTTTCGGCGCTCGCGTGCTGCTCCGCCGCGATCGCGCAACCCGACGGAGCGCAGACCGGGATCGACGGGCAGCCATCCACCGCCGACCGCGTGTATGCCAGCGCGCGGCCTCGGTTGCTGCAAATTCGGACGCTGCTGGACTCCGCCGGACGACAGGCGTCGCTCGGCTCCGGGTTCCTGATCAGCGCCGATGGCCTGGCGGTCACCAATTACCACGTCGTGTCGCAATACGCGCTGGAGCCGGCGACCTATCGTCTCGAGTACGCCGCCCCCGACGGCTCGCATGGCGCGGTCAAACTGCGCGCGATCGACGTCGTCAACGATCTCGCCGTCGTGCAATTGGAGCCGCGCGAAGACAACCAGAGCCGGCAATTTTTCGCCTTCAACGCCCGGGCGCTCGACGGCGACATGCCGAAGGGCCAGCGTATTTATTCGATGGGGAATCCGCTCGATCTGGGCTTCACCATCGTCGACGGAACATACAACGGCCTGGTCGAGCGCAGCTATAACGAGCGGATCCACTTTTCCGGGGCCATCAATCCGGGCATGAGCGGCGGTCCGGTCGTTACCACCGACGGCGAGATCGTCGGCGTCAACGTGGCCAAGCATGTCGGCGGCGAGCTGGTGAGCTTCCTGGTGCCGGCGCGGTTCGCCAAGGCGCTGGTCGATCGCGCGCGCAGTTCGCCGCCGCTGACGACAGCCGACAGCCGGAAGGAAATCGGGCGTCAGCTCGGCGTCTGGCAGGCTGGTCTGTATCAGGCGCTGGGCGAGCAGGGATTCCGCACCAGCGCATTCGGGCCCTACGTTGCGCCGGAAAGCAATGCGCCCTGGTTCACCTGCTGGGCGCGCACCAACGCCGACATCCTGCCCAAGCCGCGTGCACTGGCGAGCACGACCAATTGCAGCATGCAGACTTCGCTGTTCATTGCCGGAGACCTGCAGACCGGTCAGGTCGACCTCGCGCATTCCTACGTGCGCAGCATCGACCTGAATGCATTTCAGTTCAGCACCTTTCTTTCGCGGCAATACCAGCCTTCGTGGTTCGGCACCGGCGCGCGTTCGCCCAAGCGGCTTACGGCGCAGCAGTGCCACGAAGATTTCATCGAGGCCGCGGCGGACGGCGCGCACCCGATGTTGCGGGCGGTATGGTGTGCGCGCGCCTATCGCGAATTCGAGGACCTCTACGATGTCTCGGTGATCGCCGTCACACAGGACCGCAGCCGCGAGGCGTTGATTTCGCGCCTGTCCATGCAAGGGGTCACCTACAGCAATGCGGTGGCGCTGGCGAAACGCTTCCTCGGGGCGGTCTCGTGGGCGAAATGATCTCGGTCGAGGTGCTTTCGCGGCATCGCGATGTCGTCGCGCGGTATCGCAGCGACCCCTCGGCGACGACCGTTGGGCGCGCCTATGACAACGATGTCGTCATCGACGATCCGGCGGTCGCCGCGCACCATCTGCGCATTTTTCGCGACGAGGGCGGAGCGCTGATCGCCGAGGACCTGGGCAGCGCCAATGGTCTTTTCGACGGCGACAGCGACAAGCGTTCGGCGCGCCTGGTGCTCGACGGCGACCGCCCGATCCGGATCGGCCGCACCTACCTCCGCGTGCGCGAGGCGAGTTACGCCGTCCCGCCGGAGCGCCGGCTCCCGACGTCGACCCGCGTCTTGCCGGCAGTGCTGTGGCTGGCCGCAGCTTTGCTCGGACTGGAGCTTGTCAGCCTGTGGCTGGCCGAGACCTCGGAGCCGAAGACCGCCTACTATCTGCTCCCGCCGCTGATCGTCGCGCTGCTGCTGCTCGTATGGACGACCGCCTGGGCGATCCTGTCGCGCATCTTTACCGGGCACGCGCGCTTCGACCGGCACCTGCGCATCGCTCTTATAGGCGTGCTCGGATTTGCGCTGTTTGGCGAGTTCCTCGACTATGCCGCATTCTCGCTGTCGTGGCGCTGGCTTGCCGATTACAGCTATGTCGCCAACTGGCTGCTGTTCGCGACGCTGTGCTTCTTCCATCTGCGCGAGATCGGGCCGAGTCGGCTCAAGGCCAAGGCGGCAACGCTGGCCGCCTTCGCCGCCGTGGCTATCGCGACGCAATCGGTTGCGCAGGCGGAAATGCGTTCGCGCTTTGGCCAACAGTCGTACGTACGGCATCTGAAGCCGCCGGCGCTGCGGCTGGCCCCGCCGCAAAGCGAAGATGCCTTCTTTGCCGATGCGGCGCGGATCAAGCCCGCACTCGATAGCGCGCGCAAGGATGCCCCGCCCGGCGGCGGCATCTTCTCGGCATTCGACGAATAAGCGTGTTTGACTGCGGCAAGCGCTACCGCGCCGCGATCTCACCCAGACGCTCGGCGGCGCAGGCGAGCTCGGCTTGCGTCGATAGCAGGTCGGGACAAAGGCGAAGGAGCTCTCCGCGCGAGTCGACGATCACGCCGCGGCGCTCGAGCTCACCGGCCCACGCGCGGGCTTGCCCGCTGCGCACGACGACAAAGGCGCCGCGATCGTCGGAGCCGCCTTCCCCGCGCACGCCGCGCTCGCTCAAGTGCCCGATCAGACTGCGCTGCTGCGCCAGCGAGTATTCGCGCAGCCGCGCGACACCGACCGCCGCCGTGAACAGCTGCCCGGCGCGCGCCTGATAGCAGGTCAGCACCGGCGGCGTCGATTCCAGCAAGGCGTCCCCGCCGGCGGCGAATTCCGGCGGGTCGGGACGCACATAGTCGAACGGAGACTTCTTGGCGAACCAGCCGATGTCCAGCGTGCTGAAGCCGCCGTCCAGATGCCGCGGATGCAGGTACATGAACCCGGCGCCCGGTCCGCCGCGCAAATACTTGTAGCTGCCGCCAATCGCGAAATCGGCGTCGAGCGCGCCGATGTCGACCGGCAGCACGCCGAGCGAATGATAGACGTCGAGCAGCACCCGCGCGCCGCTGGCGTGCGCCGCGCCGATAAGCGCAGGCAACGCCGGCAGCACCTGGGCGGTGTTGAACAGCACCTGCGAGACGACGACGAGATCGACGTCGCGGATGGCCGCGAGAAGGTCGGCGGCTTCGAACATTCCGTCGGCGCGAGCCTCGACGAACCGGAGCTCGATGCGCTTGCGAAGCGCGTATTGCCTCAGGATCAGATCGATCGAATCGAATTCGCCGCGGGTTGCCACAACGCGCGGTGGACGATCGTAGCTGTTCAGGACGGCGCGCAGCCCCTGTCCCGCGCTGGTCTTCGGCACGACGCAGTCGGCGCGCGGCGCGTGCATCAGCGCGGCGAGCCGCGCCCGATAGGCGGCGATCTCCGCCAGCCACGCGTCCCAGGCGTTGCCCAGCTGCGACTGCCAGAGCCCGACGGCTTCGGCGACATCGGCCGCCGTCGCGTCGAGAGGACGGCCGAGCGAATGATTGGCCAGATAGACGGGGCGATCGGGCTGCAGCACGCGCGAGAATAGCGGTGCGACGTGGCGCGCGATGCCTTCCTCGGTCAGCGGACCGGGGCCTATCGCCGCGATCGCCGCCGCAATGCTGGCCGCGGTATCGGCGCGCTGGCTCATGTGATCCCCCCGCGCTTGCGGCTCAGTTGGCAACTGCGGCCGCTGCGCTGCCCCCCGCGGGCGGAATTCGCGCCTTGGGACGGCCCGTCGGCGCTCATGGCGCGCCGATCACCGTGCGCACATCGATCAGTTCGGGAAAAAACGTATGCTCGAGCACGCGCCGCAAGAAGGCTACGCCGCTGGATCCTCCGGTGCCGGCCTTGTAGCCGATGATGCGCTCGACGGTCTTCATATGGCGGAAGCGCCAGAGAGCAAAGCCCTCGTCGACGTCGACCAGTTTTTCAGCCATTTCGTAAGCGTCCCAGTACTGCTGCGGGTTCTCGTAAATCGTCTTGAACACCTCGACCAGCGCCGCGTTGCGCTGGTGCGGCAGCGACCAGTCGCGCTCGACGCAGGCCGGCGGCACCGGCAATCCGCGCCGCGACAGATGGCGCAGGAACTCGTCGTAGAGCGACGGCGCCTCGAGCACACCGATCAATTCGGCATGCGTCGCGGCGTCGTAGCTGAAGATGTCGGCCCGTGCGCGGTCCTTGTTGCCGAGCAGGAACTCGATCGCCCGGTATTGCGGCGACTGAAAGCCCGACGCGCTGCCGAGCGCCGGACGGAACGCCTCGTACTCCGAAGGCGTCAGCGTTTCCAGCACCGCCCACTGCTCGAACAGCTGCTTCTGGATCAGCTTGACGCGCGCCAGGATCTTGAAGCAGGAATCGAGCTGGTCGCCCCGGATGAAGCGGATCGCGGCCTCGAGCTCGTGGATCATCAGCTTCATCCACAATTCCGACGTCTGATGCTGAATGATGAACATCATTTCGTCGTGGCGCGGCGGCGTCGATGCCGAGCCGGACAGCGGCTTCTGCGCACCGAGCAGCGTGTCGAGGCAAAGATAGCCGGTGTACGTCAGGCGATCGCGCAAATCGGTGACGATGCCCGGTTCGAGCTGATGCGGCATGGCGATAAGTCGCGTGAGGTGACGCTGCAGTATAGGAAGCGCGATCCTGCATGTCCACACGCGTTAAAGCGCGTCCTGAGCTCTGCTAGAATTCGCGCATGCCGCATGGGCCCAACGCCGCCGGGCGCGCAACGACACGCGTCCGGACGATCGCGCGCGCCGCGGCGCTTGGCGCCTGCCTGGTCCTCGTCGCCGCATGCGGCAGCAAGGCTCCGGTCCGGCAGATCGCGCTGACCGAATGCCGGGTGCCGAAGCTCGCCACTGCCGCACAGTGCGGCAAGGTCGAGGTTCCGGAGGACCGCGCGCGACCGGCGGGGCGCACATTGGCGATCGCCGTCGTCGTGCTGCCTGCGGCCACGCTTTCGCCGCAATCCGATCCGCTGATCATGCTGCCCGGAGGACCGGGACAATCGTCGGACGCGCTCGCGCCTCTCGCCGGCGCGTTGGGCGGCGTGCGCCGCAACCGCGACATCGTGCTGATCGATCCGCGCGGCACCGGCAAATCGGCGCCGTTGCGCTGCCCCGCCCTCGCCCCGCGCGATGCCTTCGACGAGCTGGTGGAAGAACAGACGATCGCCATCGCGGCGCAGCGTTGCATCGCCGAATTGCGCGCGAGCGGCGATGCGGACCCGGCACAGTACACGACGTCCGCTGTCGTGGCCGACATCGACGCGGTCCGGATTGCGCTCGGTTACGACAGGATCAATCTCTGGGGCGGTTCGTACGGAACCCGCGTCGCGCAGGAATATCTGCGCCGGTATCCGCAGCATGTGCGCAGCATCGTCCTCGACGGCGTGGCGCCGCCCGCGATGCGGATCGGGTTCGACCCGTGGCTGACGGGCGAAGCGGCGCTCGACCAGGTCATCGCCGCATGCGCGGCAAGTCCGGCGTGCAGACAGGCGTATCCCGATCTCGACGCAACGCTAGCGCGCATTCGCGCCGATCTCGCACAGGCGCGGACGGTCACCGTTGCCGATCCCAGGACCGGCGCCGAGCGGACGTTCAGGCCGTCGTTCGACATGGTCATCGGTGCGCTGCAGGGGCTCGTTTATGCGCCGGAATCGGCAAGCATGATTCCTGCGCTGCTCTCGCGTGCGGCGGCCGGCGATTACGTACCGATGACTGCCGCGGCGATGTTGTTGAGCGACGACGTCGCGAAGACGGTGAATCTCGCGCTGCATTTCGCGGTGACCTGCGCGGAGGACGCACCGCGCATCGACGCCGCGGAGACCGATCGCACGCTGGCACGGTTGCGGGCCCCGGCGCTGGCACGGCGCGATCTCGCCGCCTGCGACGGCTGGCCCCGGCCGCCGGTGCCGGTAGATTTCTACGCGCCGGTCGTCAGCGACAAGCCGGTGCTGATACTGTCGGGCGGTCTCGATCCGGTCACGCCGCCGGCCGCCGGCGACGAAGTCGCCAGGACCTTGTCGCATGGCCGCCACATTGTCGCGGGCGGCTACGGCCATATCGTGTCGCCGCACGCCTGCGCGCCGCGGCTGATCGAAAAATTCGTCGAGGAGGCGGGCTTCGCGACCTTGCCGTCATCGTGTGCCGCTTATTTCGCTGCCAGCGCGCGGCCGCCGCTGTACTCGTCGGTGCTGGAAGCACGATGATCGTCGTCGAGGGGCTGGTCAAGGCGTTCGGCAAGCGAAGAGAAATTCGCGCGGTCGACGGCGCGACGTTCACCGCACCCGATGGCGCGATCACCGGCCTGCTGGGGCCGAACGGTGCCGGCAAGACGACGGTGCTGCGCATGCTCGCGACGCTGATTCCGCCCGACGCGGGCGCCGCGTCGATCGACGGCCTCGACATCGTGCGCGAGCGCGCCCGCGTCCGCGAGCGCATTGGCGTATTGTCCGACGCCCGCGGACTCTATGCGCGGCTGACCGCGCGCGAGAACGTGCGCTACTACGGCAGATTGCACGGACTCGGCGGCACCGCGCTGGAGGCGCGCATCGATGCGCTGCTCGGGCAGCTCGGGCTCGCCGCGCTCGCCGATCGGCGCACGCAGGGCTTTTCCCAGGGCGAGAAAATGAAGGTCGCGATCGCCCGCGCGCTGGTGCACGATCCGGCGACGATCATGCTCGACGAGCCGACTAGCGGCCTCGATGTCATGAGCATCCGCAGCCTGCGCGAGCAGCTGCGCTCCCTGCGCGCGGTCGGGAAGTGCATCCTGATCTCGACCCACGTCATGCAGGAGGTCGCACTGCTGTGCGATCGCATCGTCATCCTCGGTCACGGCCGGGTGCAGGCTTCCGGCACCGGCGCCGAGCTTTTGGCGCGCACTGACGAAGCATCGCTCGAGGACGCCTTTGTCAGACTCCTGGGGTCGGCCGAAGGGCTTGCGGCATGAACGCGTCGCAAAGGAATCGCATGACGCCGATCGAGCGCATTGTCACCGTCAGCGGCAAGGAGATGACCGATGTCTTGCGCGACCGGCGCACGATGCTGATCACCCTGTTGATGGCGATTGCCGCCGGCCCGCTCTTCCTCGCACTGATTCTCAACATGGCCGCGAACCAGGCGGAAAAGGCGCGCGAGCTCAAGCTTCCGGTGGATGGCGCAGGCAACGCGCCGGCGCTGATTGCATTTCTCGAGCGCCAGCAGGTTGCGATCGTGGCAGCGCCGGCCGACTACGAGGCGAGGATCAGAAATGGCGATCTCGACGTCGTGCTCGCGATCGATGCGCAATTCGAACACGACGTCGCCGCCGGCAAGCCGGCGATCGTCAGGCTGATCTATGACCGTTCGCGCGATCGCGCGCGCGCCGCGATCGAGTCGGCCGAATCGCTGCTGCGCGCGTACAACCGGCAATGGGGAACGCAGCGGCTGCTGCTCCGCGGCGTTGCGCCGCAGGTCGCTTCGCCGCTCGACGCGCAAGGCGTCGACCTCGCAACGCCGCAGCAGAGCGGCGCGCTGATCCTGTTCCTGGTCGCCTACTACGGACTGTTCGCCTCGTTGATGGGCAGCATCGCGGTCGCGCTCGACGCGACCGCGGGCGAGCGCGAACGCGGCTCGCTCGAGCCGCTGCTCGCGACGCCGCTTTCGACGTTGCAGCTCGCCGTCGGCAAGTGGCTGGCGATCGGCGCCTTTGACTTGCTGGTTGTGCTACTGACCCTGGCCGGGTTTTACCTGACGCTGAATTTCGCACCGCTGCCTGCGATCGGCGTGCCGTTTCTTTTCGGCAGCCCCGAGCTCGTGCGCTTTGTGGCGATTCTGCTGCCGCTGGTGATGCTGCTGCCTGCCGTGCTGCTGTACGTAGGCCTGCGCGGCCGCACGCTGAAGGAGGCGCAGAGCAACGTCTCGGCGCTGGTCTTCGTCGTCAGCATCGTCCCGGCCGTGCAGCTCTTCCTGCAGAAAAAGGAACCCGCGTGGCTGCTGTGGGTGCCGGTCTCCAGCCAGTACACGCTGCTCACGCGCGCGCTGCGCGGCGATGCGATCGCGATCGCCGACTGGCTGCAGAGCGCGGCGCTGCCGGTGCTGCTTACGATCGTCGCGCTGCTGGCGGCGGCGCGGCTTTTGCGCCGCGAGGATGTCTTCGCCGGGCGCTAAAGACGATTCGGGTCGCGGACTGTCTTTAGCGCGAGACGCGGCGCAGCATGGCGACGACACTGGCCCAGTAAGCCGCCAGTATCAGCAGAACCAGCAGCGACGGATGCGCGCGATACCCGGTGAATGCCGCGACGAGGCTGCCGACGCGGCTGCCGTCATCGAGCACGACCGACGTATCCCAGAGCGGATCGACCAGCGGCGGCAGCAGGTCGAACGAGATCAGCTTCTCGACGGCGCCGACCAGAAGCGCGCCGGCGAGCAGCAGCAGCAGGATTTCGCTGAAGCGAAAGAATGTGCGCCACGACACGATCCTGCCGCCCTGCTGCAACACCCAGAACGTCGCCAGCGCGGCGCCCAGGCCCAGCAGGAGGACCCCGATAAAGCCCCAGAAACTCGCGTATTGCGTGCCCAGCCCGTAGAGGAATACGACGGCCTCGGCGCTTTCGCGTCCGACCGCCAGCGCGACGACGATGAGGAGGCCCCACCAGTTCGCCGCCGACGCGTTTTTCTGCATGTCATGCTCGAGCTCGCGCTTGAACGTCCGCCCGTGCCGGCGCATCCAGAAGACCATCTGCACGATCAGCCCGGCGGCGATCAGCATCATCGCGGTCTGGAAGTATTCGAGGCCCTGGTCGGACAAGGTCCTGGCGATGCCCAGCATCACCGCGGCAAGCGCCAGCGCCAGCATGATCCCCGCGCCCACCCCTGCCCAGAGGTAGCGCATGCCGCGCTTGACGTCCGGATGCTTGCGCAGCCACGCGTAAAGGATGCCGACGACCAGCATCGCCTCGGCCGATTCGCGCCAGATGATAAAAAGGGCATTACCCATGATCGCTGCGCGGCATCGGGCTAAGGTCGGGGCCTCTGGGATGGGGTGCGTATGGTAACGCGAATCGTTCTCATTTTGAAAGCTGCAGCAGGCGATTGGTTCCACTCCTCGCGCTAGCCGAACTGGCGCAGCAGGGCCAGCGGCGGCTGGCGCAAGGTGCGCCGGGTGCCCAGCCAGCCGGCGGCCGCCACGCCCAGCGCCCCGCCAACGATGCCGATCGCCCACAGCCACGGGTTCCAGCCGAACGGAATGTGAAACACCCGATCGGCCAGCACGTAAGCGGTCGCCGTCGCCCCGGCCGCCGCGACCAGTCCCGCCAAGGTTCCCAGCGCCAGAAATTCGGCGAGTTGCGCCGCCGTCAACTGCCGACGGCTCGCGCCGAGGGTGCGCAGCACGGCCGCGTCGTACAGGCGCTCGTCCTGCGTCGCCGCGATTGCCGCCTCGAGCACCAGCACGCCGCCGGCCAGCGTGAACAGAAACACGAATTCGACGGCGCGCGCGACCTGCTCGACGATGGCGCCAACCTGATGCAGCAGCTCGCCGACATCGATCGCGAGCACATTCGGATACTGCGCCAGCAGTCCGTTCAGCCACGCGGGATTGTCCGGCGCGCGGGTCGCGGCGATGTAGGTCGCCGGCAGATTGTCGAGCATGCCCGGAGGGTAGAGCGCGAAAAAATTGACGCGGAAACTGTCCCAGTCGACCTTGCGCAGGTTCGCCACGCGTGCGCTGACGCGCGTGCCGACGATGTCGTAGGTGAGCACGTCGCCGAGCTTCACGCCCAGCGTTTCGGCGATGCCGTCCTCGAGCGACATGACGCCCGTCTCTCCGGGTTTCCACCATTGGCCGGCGACAACGCGATTGCTGCGCGGCAGCTCCTTCATCCAAGATAGATTGAATTCTCGCTCGGCGAGCCGGCGTGCACGCGCGTCGGTCAGGCGCGTCGAATCGACGGGCACGTCGTTGACCGCGACCAGTCGGCCGCGCACCATCGGATAGAGCGGCACGTCGGCTTTGAGCTCTCGCTCGAGCAGCGCGTGCATGCCTTCGATCTGGTCGGGCAGGATGTTGATCAGGAACACGTTGGGCGCATCCGCCGGCAGGCTCGCGCGCCAGTTTCGCAGCAAGTCGCCGCGAACCAGCGTCAGCAGCAGCAGCGCCATCAGCCCCAGCCCGAGCGCGCCGATCTGCAAACTCGACGCCAGCGGCCGGCGGCGAAGATTCGCCAGGCCGTACCGCCAGCTGTAACCGCGTTGCGGCAACAAACGCAAAAGTGCGATAAGCGCCCACGCGACCGCGCCGGCGACCGCGAGCAGCGCGGCCGTGCCGCCGATCATGATCGCTCCGGTGGTCGCATCTTGCGCCTGCCAACCGATCAGCAGCGCGATCGTCGCCGCGCCCAGCGCATAGGCAAGCCAGCCACCGGCGCGGGGAAGTCCCAAATCGCGGCGCAGCACGCGCAGCGGCGGAACTCGCGAGAGCGCGAACAGCGGCGGCAGCGCAAAGCCGAAGAGCACGGCGAGACCGCTCGCGGCGGCGGCGAATGCCGGCCACGCGCTCGGCGGCGGCAGGTCCGCGCTGACGATGCCGCCCAGGAGAACGATCAGCAGCTGCTGGCCACCAAGCGCAAGCGCGCAGCCGACAATGCTGGCGCCGACGCCCAGCACGAGGAATTGCAGCGCGAACAGCGACAGGATTTGCCGTTGCGGCGCGCCGAGGCAACGCATCATCGCGGCAGCGTCCAGATGACGGCGCAGGTAGCGCGATGCGGCGAGCGCGATGGCGACCGCGGCCAGCATGACCGCAACCAGTGCCGCGAGGCCCAGGTACTGTTCAGCGCGCTCGAGTGTCTGCCGCACTTCGGGCCGCAAGTCGCGGATCGATTCGAGTCGCTGTCCACGGTCGAGGTGCGCCTGCGCCCAGTCGCGGAAGGCATTGATCGCGTCGCCCGCAACCAGTAGCCGGTACGAGGCGCGATTGCCCGGCTGCAACAGTCGCGTTGCCGCGACGTCGTCCAGGTTCATCATCAATCGGGGCCCGAGCGCGAGCAGGCCGCTGGTCACCTCTGGGTCCTGCTGCACGATCGCGCCGACAGTCAGCGTCGATTCGCCGACGGCGAGCCTCGAGCCTTGCTGAACGCCCAGGCGCGCCGCAAGCCGGCTGTCGATCCAGACTTCGCCCGGCGGGGGCACGCCCGGCGCGACTTTGCCTGCCGCATTCGCCGGGTCGACCAACAAAATCGCGCCACGAAGCGGATAGCCGGCAGTGACCGCCTTGACATCGGCCAGCACCGCAGCGCCCGTCCCTCCTGACGCTTGCACCATGCTGTTGAACTTGATCGCCGGTACGGCGGCGAGCCCGCGCGACCGCGCTTCGCGCATGAACTCGTCGGGCAACGGACGGTCGCCGGAAAGCAATAGATCGGCGCCGAGCAGCAGGTTCGCCTGCCGCGTCAGCGCACCCTTGACTCGATCGGTGAAAAACCCGACGGTGCCCACACTCGCCACCGCAAGGACCAGCGCGGCGATCAGGACGCGCAGCTCGCCGGCACGCCAGTCGCGCGACAAGAGCCGCCAGGCCAGTCGCACCGTGTCGGGGGTCTTCATCAGGCGGTCGCTCCGCCGGGGCTGCTTCGCTCGTCGCCGACCAGGCGTCCAGTCGCCAGCGACAATCGCCGGGCGCAGCGCGCGGCGAGCGTGACTTCGTGCGTGACCAGCAGCAAGGTCGTGCTGCGCTCGCGATTCAGGCGGAACATCAGCTCGGCGACTTCGGTGCCGGTCGCGCCGTCGAGGTTGCCGGTCGGCTCGTCGGCCATCAGCACCTGCGGCTCGCCTGAAAACGCGCGCGCGATCGCCACGCGCTGCTGCTCGCCGCCCGACAGCTGCTTCGGATAGTGCGTGACTCGGGCGTCGAGGCCGACTCGGGCGAGCCACTCGCGCGCCCGCGCGCCGGCGTCGCTCGCGCCGGCCAGCTCCAGCGGCAGCATGACGTTTTCCAGCGCCGTCAGCGCGGGCAGCAATTGGAACGACTGAAAGACAAACCCGACCCAGCGCTGGCGCAGCGCCGCGCGCGCGTCTTCGGACAGGCCATTCAGTGCGGTGTTGCCGAGCCAGACATCGCCGGTCGTCGGCCGATCGAGCCCGGCGAGCAATCCCAGCAGCGTCGTCTTGCCCGAGCCCGACGCGCCGACGATCGCAACGCTTTCGCCAGCGGCGATATCGAAGCTCACGTCGTCCAGGATCTTTAGCGGCGC
Source organism: Casimicrobiaceae bacterium (assembly GCA_035996965.1). GTDB lineage: Bacteria > Pseudomonadota > Gammaproteobacteria > Burkholderiales > Casimicrobiaceae > PALSA-1003. The sequence goes on from DASYJB010000020.1 coordinate 16,666, forward strand.
CTCGCCGCTGATCACCTGTTTGGACAGCCCTACGGCGCGAATGACCGGATCAGCCATCTGCCTGGTTCATCCGATTCGGCGGCGCGCGCTCGTTCAACGCTTCGATCGCGAATGCGGAAGTCGGGAGAAGGTAGGCGTTGCGCGTCGGATTCATGGGTTGGTATCGGCATTCTACCTTGCTGCCGAAGGGTCCTTTTGGCGCCGCCCGCGTCCCGGCCCTACAATGCGTCGTGACTCCCGGGTTTCGCTCGATGTTCGTGCATGCGCTCGCCGCCGTCGCGTGCTGGGCGCTGCTCGCCGCAGCCATGCCCGCATCGGCACAGCGCGCGTCGCCGGTCATCCTGCTGGTCGGCGACAGCGTCTCGGCCGGTTACGGATTGCCGACCGGCGCCGGCTGGGCAACCCTCCTGCAGCAGCGGCTGGACGCGCGGCATCTCTCCTATCGCGTCGTCAATGCAAGCATCAGCGGCGACACTACCGCCGGCGGTCGCGCGCGACTCGGCGCGCTGCTGGCGCAGCACCGTCCGGCGATTACGATCATCGAGCTCGGCGGAAACGACGGATTGCGCGGCGGCAGCCTCGACGCAATGCGCGACAATCTCGACGCGATGACTTCGGCGGCGCAGAGCGCCGGCTCGCGTGTGCTGCTGATCGGCATCCGCGTTCCGCCCAATTACGGCGCGGCTTACGGCGAGCGCTTCGCCGCGACCTACGGCGAGGTCGCCCGCGCGCGCAAGGCCGCGCTGGTGCCGTTCCTGTTCGAGGGATTCGCCGAAAACGACTCGATGTTCCAGCCCGATCGCATCCATCCACTGGCCGGCGCGCAGGCGAAGATGCTGGACAATGTCTGGCCGATGCTCGCACCGTTGCTCGGGGCGGGTGCCAAAGCCGCATGAGCGCCGTGCTCTACCCGGGCAGCCGCGTCGACGTCGACACGCTGCCCGCGCATCCCGACCGTATCGACGTCCGCAGCCCTGCCGAATTCGCCGACGACCATATTCCCGGCGCGCGCAATCATCCGGTGCTCGACGACGACGAGCGGGCTCGGATCGGCATCATGCACGCAGCCTCGCCGTTCGAGGCGCGCAGGCTCGGTGCGGCGCTGGCCGCGCGCAACATCGCGAAAATGCTGGAGACGGCATTCGCCGAGCAGCCGCGCGAATGGAAGCCGCTGGTCTATTGCTGGCGCGGCGGCCAGCGCAGCCGCGCGGTCGCGCACGTGCTGAACGAGGTCGGATGGCGCGCCGTACAGCTCGACGGCGGTTACCGCGCGTACCGCCGCCATGTCGTCGCGCGGCTCGCGGTGCAGCCGGCGCGGTACCGCTTCCGGGTGGTATGCGCTTTGACCGGCTCCGGCAAGAGTCAGCTTCTCGGGGCGCTGGCCGACGCAGGCGCGCAAACGCTCGATCTGGAGCGCATCGCACAGCATCGCGGCTCGCTGCTGGGCCAGGTCCCGGGTACGCCCCAACCCTCGCAGAAAAAATTCGAAACCGATCTCCTCGCCGCACTTGGCCTCCTCGACCCCCGCCGTCCGGTCTACGTCGAGGCCGAGAGCCGGCGGATCGGGGCGATCCAGCTGCCCGATGCGTTGCTCCGGAGCATGCACGATGGCGAGACCATCGTCCTGCGCACGCCGCTGCCGGAACGCATCGCGCTGCTCAAATCCGAGTACGGTCACTTCCTGCAAGATCCGGCGCTGCTGCTCGACCGCTTGCGCCCGCTGGTTGAATTCCACGGCAAGGCGGCCTTTGCCCGTTGGGAAACGCTCGCCGCGAGCGGCGACTGGGACGCGCTGATCGGGGAACTGCTCGAATCGCATTACGATCCGCTGTATGGACGCTCGATGGCCCGGCATTTCCCGGCCGCGGGTCCGAGCGCCGTGTTCGGCTTGCGCGATCCGTCGCCCGCGGGGTTTGCCGCGCTGGCTGCCGATGTGCTTGCCGCAAGCGACGACGCCAGGACGGCAGTGATGGAGCAATGATGAACGATTACCGGTTTCGAATTCTGAATGTGTTCGCCCGCGAAGACGCCTTGAGTGGCAATCCGCTCGCGGTGTTCGAAGACGGCGCAGGTCTCGACGAGACGACGATGCAGGCGCTGGCGCTGCAGTTCAATCTCTCCGAGACGACGTTCATCCTGCCGTCGACCGCCGCAACCGCGCGCGTTCGGATCTTTACCCCATCGTTCGAGATGCCATTCGCCGGCCATCCGACGCTCGGGACAGCGCACGTCGTCCGCGATTGCCTGCGCGGCGGCGATTCGCTGAGCCTGGAGATGCGCGCCGGTATCGTGCCGGTCACCGCGAGCGGCGATCGCTGGACGCTGGAAGCCAAAGCACCGCGAACCCGCGACGTCACGGCGCCGCGCGATGTGCTGGCCGCGATGCTCGGGCTGACTGCCGCCGATCTCGGCACGACGCCGCTATGGGTCGATACCGGCAGCGAGCAGCTGGTGATTCCGCTGACCAGCACCGAGGCAGTGGTCCGCTGCGCACCGGATCCAGCGTTGCTCTTGCGCCATGCAAGCCTTGATCTGCCCGGGCCGCCCGGCAGCGCGCGCGGCGTGCGCGCGATGGCTTACGTCTGGTCGCGGGCCGGCGAGGGCTCGGTCCTGACGCGGTTTTTCTTTTCCAAGCACGGCGCGGTGGTCGAGGATCCGGGCACGGGTTCCGCAGGCGCGAATCTGGGCGGGTGGCTGGTGGCGACCGGCGCCGCGCGACCGCAGTCGTTGACTATCGCCCAGGGCGAAGCCGTAGGACGGCCCTGCCGTCTCGGCCTCGACGTCGACGCCGACGGGCGCATTTTCGTCTCGGGCCGCGTGCTGGAGCTCGGCCGCGGCACGATCAGGCTCTGACCCTCGCTCGCCGGCGAAGCGCAACAGGCTGTTACAACCGAAGGCGCACGCAGGGTCAACAGCTCGCTACACTGGGCCGTTGATTGCCGATCGGAACCCGCTTCGGCCACGCATGCGCGCCCTCACCTCGTTCGCCACGATCGCAGCCGTCCTGTCGCTGGCCGCACCGCCGGCCGATCCGGCGATCGCCGGCGCGCTGGGTTACGACGATGCGAGGCACCTGCTCAACCGCACCGGCTTCGGCGCCACCCAAGCCGAGATCGAACATTACGTCGGCATGTCGCGAGAAGAGGCGGCAAGGACGCTGCTTTCCACCGCGCGGACCGCGCCGTTGACACCGCCGCCGCCGGCGATGGTGGCGACCGGACCGCTGCACTATCCGCGCCGCGGAGCAGGCGCGTCCGACGAAGAGCTCAAGATGTTCCGCCAGCAACAGGTCCGCGAAGGCCTGGAGCTGCGCGGCTGGTGGATCGGCGAAATGCTGTCGACGCCCTCGCCGCTGAGCGAACGGATGACGCTGTTCTGGCACAACCATTTCGTATCCAGCCAGCAGAAGGTGAAGCTCGCTGAGCTGATGTATCGGCAGAACGTCACGCTGCGCGCGCAGGCGCTGGGCAACTTCGGCGCGATGCTGCACTCCGTCGCCCGCGATCCGGCGATGATCGTCTACCTGGACAGCGCACAGAACCGCAAGGGCGCGCCGAACGAGAATTTCTCGCGCGAGCTGATGGAGCTCTTTACGCTGGGCGAAGGCAACTACGGCGAGCGCGACGTCAAGGAAGCGGCGCGAGCGTTTACCGGCTGGAGCCTCGACCGCGAGCGCAGCGAGTTCGTCTTCCGCCGCGCCGCGCACGACTATGGAAGCAAGACGGTGCTCGGCAGGACCGGCTATTTCGACGGCGATGACGTCATCGACATTCTGCTCGCGCAACCGTCGACCGCCGAATTCGTCAGCCGCAAGCTGTGGCGCGAGTTCGTCTCGCCCGATCCCGACACCGCCGAAGTCAAACGCGTCGCGGCGCGTTTTCGCGATTCCGGCTACGACATCAAGGCCGCGCTGTACGCGCTGCTGACGTCGGACGCCTTCTATGCGCGAGACAACCGCGGCACGCTGGTGAAGTCGCCGGTCGATCTCGTCGTCGGCACGCTGCGGCAATTCGGCATGCATCCGGGCGACACGATCCCGTTTGCCGTGGCCGCGGCCGGCATGGGTCAGAACCTGTTCGCGCCGCCGAACGTCAGGGGGTGGCCCGGGCAAGAAACGTGGATCAACACCAGCAGCCTTCTCGCGCGGAAGCAGTTTCTCGACCGCCTGATGCGGGCCGAAGGCGAAGCCGCCGGCATGCCGCAGTCGATGCCCGACGATACGATGACGGCATCGGATCGTATGCCATCGCCGGCGGCTGACGAGACCGAGCAGGGGCGCCGCGCGCGCCTGATGCGCGCCGTCGACCGCGGCGTGCGCAGCGTGCGATTCGACAGCGCGGCGTGGTTCGCGCAGTGGAAAGCTCCGGCCGATGCGCAGGCGCGCAGCGATGACGCTGTCCGGCTGCTGTTCGCCGTCGCGCCACAGACGCCGCCGCAGGCAACCGAGGCGCTGGCGATGCTGCGCGAGCTCGTGCTCGACGCGGCCTACGAGCTCAAATAAGCTTGCGAATCGAAGGAGACTGGCTGATGGATCGACGCCGTTTTCTCACGCTCGCCGCGAGTGCACCCCTCGCCGGCCTGGCGCCGACGTTTGCGGCGAACCTCGCCTTCGGCGCCGCGCCGGCCGGCGCTGATTACCGGCGGCTGCTGATACTGATCGAGCTCAAGGGCGGCAACGATGGACTCAATACGCTGGTTCCGTTCGCCGATCCGGCTTATTACGCATTGCGCCCGAAGCTCGCGATTGCGCGCGATTCGGTCATTCAGCTTTCGGATGCCGTCGGTCTGCATCCTGCCCTCGAGCCGCTGCTGCCGCTGTGGCGCGCTCGTGAGCTCGCGGTGCTTCAGGGCGTCGGATACCCGGAGCCCAACCTGTCGCATTTCCGCTCGATCGAGATCTGGGATACGGCGTCGGGCAGCCACCAGTACCTGCAGGACGGCTGGTTGACGCGCACGTTCGCGCTGGCGCCGACGCCGGCAGATTTCGCCGCCGACGGCGTGATCGTCGGCTCGCCCGATCTGGGGCCGCTTTCAGGCGGCGGCACGCGCGCGATCGCGCTGGCCAATACCGAGCAGTTCCTTCGACAGGCCCGCTTCGCTACGGCCGAAGGACAGGCGCGCAACAAGGCCTTGCAGCACATCCTCAAGGTCGAAGCCGATATCGTGCAGGCGGCGGCGCGCCTCAAATCCGATTATGCGTTCCGGGCAAGCTTCCCGCAGGGCCCGTTCGGCAACGCGATCCGTACCGCCTGCCAGGTCGTCGCCCATCGTCCCGGCGTAGCGGTCGTGCGCGTGACGCAGACAGGGTACGACACTCACAGCGGCCAGGCGCCGACACAGGCGCGACTGCTGGGCGAGCTGGCAGCAGGCGTCGTCGCGCTGAAAAATGCACTCGACGAGCTCAAGCGGTGGGACGATACGCTGGTGCTCACCTATGCCGAATTCGGCCGCCGGCCCAAAGAGAATCTGTCGAATGGCACCGATCACGGCACGGCCAGCGCGCATTTCGTGCTCGGCGGCCACGTCGCCGGCGGTCTTTATGGCGAGCAGCCGTCGCTCGAGCGCCTGTCCGGCGATGGCAACACCGGACACTCGATCGATTTTCGCAGCGTCTACGCGACGGCGCTCGACCGCTGGTGGAACGTCCCGTCGACGGGCCCGCTCGGCGGCAGATTCGCGCCTCTCCCGCTTCTCAAAACCTAGGCGCCGTCCGCGGGGTGCGCATTTGTGTCCCAGGCAGCGATGAACTCGCGCCAATGGGGCGCGCCGGTTGCGGCGAGCTTGTCGCGCGCGAACGACAGCTCGGTCGCATACTGGGCGGCCGACAAGGTTCCGCGCAGCAGCTGGAAGCGGAGGTAGACCAGGTAAGTGTTCATCACGTCGGTTTCGCAATAACAGCGGATTTCGTCGATCTTGCCCGCCTCGAATGCCGCGTGGACTTCGCTGCCGTCCATGCCGAGCTTTCCGGGAAAGCCGCAAAGCCGCGCGATCGCGTCCAGCCCGGCGGTCGCCCGCGGCTGGTACATCGACAGCACGTCCATCAGATCGAGATGCCGCGTGTGAT
>DASYJB010000021.1:0-15239 GCA_035996965.1 Casimicrobiaceae bacterium
AAACGACGTATATCGAGCAATACGTCGCGTGGCATCTGGTCAATGTGCCGGTTATCGGTCCGGCGTTTACGCTGACGACGATCGATCAGGTCACATTCTAGCGGCGACAGATACTGATCCCTGGCGGGGGAAGCTCTCAAAACCTGAAGTTCGCCGGGAATGGCGGAAGGTGTGAGATTCGAACTCACGGTGCCGTTGCCGACACGCCGGATTTCAAGTCCGGTGCATTCAACCGCTCTGCCAACCTTCCTTCGTTTTCAATCAGCCACTTGCAGTGCTATCCGCGGCATCATGTTGCCCGACTGTGCCGGATTTGTACAAGTGGGCTTTACCGCGCTCAGCCAACGCCCGCGTTGCGCGAAGGCCGTCGCAGCAGGGCGAACGCGATCACCGCCGACGCTGCCATCAGGAACAGACTCACCGCGTTGAGCACCGGGCTCGCGCCTTCGCGCATCCGCCCGTACATCATGATCGTCAACGGAGGATCGGAACCGACCAGCATCAGGGTGGTATTGAAATTTTCGAACGACATGAGAAACGAGATCGCCGCCGCGCCAACCAGTGCCGGCCTGAGGTAGGGCAGCGTCACCGTCCACAGCACCGCGGCACGCGACGCACCGAGATTGAATGCCGCATCCTCGAGCGTGGCGTCGAATCGTTTCAGCCGCGCTGCGATCGCCAGCGTCGCGATCGAAACGATGTAGGAGAACTGGCCCACCACGACGAGCGGCAATCCGGGCCGCAGGAAGTCGAGTTCCAGGCCCCATGCGTCGTCGGCGAATTGCGCGAGGCGGCTCGCGAATGCGAGGATCGAGATGCCGAGGATCACGCCGGGGATCACCAGCGGCGCCAGCATCAACAGCGACAGCGCCGGCTTGCCGCGGAAGCGCGCGCGTTCGAGCAAAAACGCGTTCGCGGTACCGACGGTGACCGCAAGGAGCGTGACCCATGTGGCGACGATGACGCTGGTGCCGACACTCCTCAGCAGCGCGCCGTCGGCGAAGAGACCGGTGCGCCCGCCCTTGCCACCCAGGAACCAGTCAAGCGTGAAGCCGCGCCACGGCGGCGCCGGATAGTTCGCGTCGTTGAACGCGAATAAAGCTACAACAACGAGCGGCACGAAAAGGAAGACGAAGAACGCCGCGACGTAACCGCCCATGGCGTATCGAGACAGCGCCGAACGCGGAAGCGACGGGATCACGAGCGCCTCATCACGTCGCCGAAACGCTGGCCGGTCAACTTCAGCCCGACCCAGACGATCGCCGTCGACAGCACGAGCAGCAGGAAGCCGAATGCCGCGCCCTGCTCCCAGTTGAAGCGGGTGATGAACTGCGTGTAGATCTGCTCGGTGAACCAGAGCGAGTTCTTGCCGCCAAGCAGGGTCGGCGTCAGGTAATTCCCCAGCGTCAGCATGAACACGACGATCGAGCCCGCCGCGATGCCGGGCGCCGCGTGCGGCACGACAATTTGCCGCAAAATCGACCAGCCGTTGCCGCCGAGGTCATACGCCGCCTCGATCAGCGAATCGTCGAGGCTGTCGAGTGCGCCCACCAGCGGCACCACCATGAACAGCAGCGACGTGTAGACGAGCCCAACCAGAATCGTCGCGTCGTGGTAGAGCATTTCGACCGGCGCTGCCGTGATGCCGAGCTCGACGAGCAGGCTCGGCAACACTCCCGACTCGCGCAGCAGGATCATCCAACCCAGCGTGCGAACCGTCTCGCTGACCCAGAACGGGATCAGGCACAGGACGAACAGCACCGACTTCGCGCGTCCACGTGCGATCTTCGCGATGTACCAGGCCGCGGGGAAAGCGATCAGCAGCGTGCACGCGGTGGCGAGTATCGACATTGCGGCCGTGCGGACGAACGTGTGCCAATACAGCGGCTCGTCGAAAAACGTCCGGTACTGAGCAAGGCTGAACTCGTAGACGCGCGGGGCCACGCGCGCCCGCAACGAGAGGACCGCCAGTTCGAGATGCGGCAGCACGATGAGGCCGACGAGCCACACCAGCGCCGGCGCGGCTAGAAGCAGCAGCGCGAGTCGTGCGCGCGGCGCGGCGAGGCCGACTGCAGGCTCAGCCGCCATGGGCGCCGGCACGGAAACAGATCACGCGCTGCGCGTCGAAACCGAAGGCGATCGCGGCACCGGCCTCGAGGTCCGCAAAGTGTCCCGTCTGCGGCAGCGCGATCCGGATCGCGGTGCGCGTTCCCTCCTCGCGGACGAGCACTGCCGAGTTGGCGCCGTCGAAGAGCAAGCTCTCAACACGACCGGAAAAACGCTGGGCGGCGGATGGCAATTCTGCTACGTCACGCGCCAGATCAACGGCTTCGGGGCGCACGAACGCCTCCACGGCGTCGCCCACGGCGATCGCTCCGCTCATCCGTGCGCGGACCGCAAGCCCGCCTGCGGTCGCCAGTTCGACGCCTTCACCATCGACGCGAACGGCGCGCCCGGCCAGGCGATTGTTGGCGCCAACGAATCCCGCGACGAACGGCGTGCGGGGCTCGTAGTAGAGTTCCTGCGGCGTGCCGACCTGCTCGAAGCGGCCGGCATTCATCACGGCGACATGGTTGGAGAGCACCAGTGCCTCGGACTGGTCGTGCGTGATGTAAACGAAGGTTGTGCCGAAGTCCGCCTGCAGCTGCTTCAGTTCCACCTTCATGTGCTCGCGCAGTTTGAGGTCGAGGGCACCCAGCGGCTCGTCGAGGAGAAGCAGCGTCGGCTCGAGCACCAGGCTTCGGGCGATCGCGACGCGCTGTTTCTGCCCCCCGGAGAGCTGGTCGACGCGCTTATCCTGGGCGCCGGGAAGGCCGACGCGTTTCAGCATCGCATCGACGCGGCCGACGATCTCGGCGCGCGCGGTGCCCCGGCGTGCGAGGCCGTAGCCGACGTTCTCGCCGACCGTCATCATCGGAAACAGCGCGAGATGCTGGAACACCATGTTGACCGGTCGCCGGTTCGGCGCCACGCCGTGCATCGATCGGCCGCCGATGCGGATGTCACCTTCGTCGGGCGCGAGAAAACCGGCGACGATGCGCAGCAGCGTGGTCTTGCCGCAGCCCGATGGGCCAAGAATCGAGAAAAAGCTGCCGTGGGCCACCGAAAGCGACAGCGCGTCCACGGCGGTGTGGGTGCCGTAACGCTTGGTGACTCGCTCGACTTCGAGGTCCTGCTGCATGAAAGGCGCCGCAGGATCAGTGTCCGCGTTAGCTCGACGCCTTCACGCGATCAAGCACCTTGCCCTCGATGTCCTCGATGCCGGGCGGCACCGCCGGATACCACTTCACGTTCTTCAGCGCTTCCTCGGGGAAGCTCTTGGCAAATTGCGCCTTCAATTTCGCGTCCATCAGCTGGTCGGCTCCCTTGGAACCGGTGAAGTTGCCGGCCGACGCCGCGACCTTCGCCGCGATCTCGGGTCGCATGTTGAAGTTGATCCACGCATAAGCCGCGGCGTCGTTGCGGCCTTTTGCCGGCAGCGCGAAAGTGTCGATCCAACCCAGTGCGCCGGACTTGGGTGCAATGTACTGGATGTCGGCGTTCTCGCCGTTCAGCTTCCAGCCGCCGGTGTCCCACATCATCGCGCCGACGATTTCACCGGTGCGCGCGGCATTCAGCAGCTGGTCCTTGTTGTCCCAGAAGAACTTGATATTGCCCTTGCACGCAGCGAGCGTCTTGCCCACATCGTCCATCAGCGCAGCGTAGGCCTTCGGATCGTTGTAGAGCGAGAACGGGTCCTTGCCGCTGGCGAACGCGAACGCGAGGAGCGTCGGCCGCTTCAGGCGAACGCTGGTCTTGCCCTTGAACTCGGCCTTGCACAGGTCCGGGTAGTCGGTCATCTTTGCCAGCTTGGAGTTGACGACGAGGCCGTCGGTGCCCCAGATATGCGGCAGCCCGTAGACCTGGCCCTTCAGCGTTGTGTTCTTCTTCGTCGCCTCGAGCATCGACGGAATAAAGAGGTCCGTCTTGATCTTGGTCATATCCATCGGCTTGTAGATACCGAACTCCTGCTGTGGGCCGACGATGCGGTCCTGCGATGGTTGCGCGAGGTCGAAGCCGGCGCCGCCGGTTGCGCGCAGCTTCGAGATCATTTCCTCGTTGTTCGACAGCGTGACTTCGACGTCGATCCCCGTCTCCTTCTTGAACTGCGCGACGACGTCGGCCGGCACGTAATCGGCCCAGGTGATGAGGCGCAGCTTGTTATCCTGCGCAAACGCGGATGCGGCGACGCCGAAAACGACGAGACCGGCGATGAGTGCGATGCGAAACGGCTTCATGCGAATCTCCTCAGTGCGGACGTGTTTGTCGCGCCGGCGGTGCGGAGCGGGACGGGTAAGCTTACCGCAAGATCGGTACGACAGCTTGGCTGGCTGGCCCCGGGACGCGATGGCTGCCCCGCCGCCAGAAACTATATTGAAACGGCTGCGATGGTCCGGTGCATTCAACCGCTCTGCGAGCCTTGCTGGCGGTGGCTGCCGGGTTGCCCGGCAGGTCATCGCACCGCGATCGCCAGGGCTCGTTCGAGAGGACGCCGCGCGGCGGCCAGGGGCTTGAATTCGACGCGCGAGGCGGCATATGACGGGCAATGCCCTATGAAGAACGCAGTTGAAACTTGGGGTATTTCTGCTAGTCTAAGGGCACGTGACGGGAATCCGTCACCTTGAAAAGGAAATCTGATGGAACCGCAACTGAAGCCCGTTCCGATCGATAGCTCCCAGCCCGCATGGCGGCAGCCGGCGCCACCGGCGCAGTCCGGCGCGACGATCGTCACGAGCGACCAGCAGAAGAACGTTCTGCGCAACACCTACTGGCTGCTCGCCCTGTCGATGCTGCCGACGATCGCCGGCGCGTGGTTCGGCACGTCGATCAACTTCGCCGGCATGTTCAAGACCTCGCCCATCATGGCGCCGCTGCTGATGTTCGGTGCGATGTTCGGCATGCTGTTCGTCGTCTCGGCGCTGCGCAACAGCAGCTGGGGCGTGCTCGCGATATTCGGCTTCACGTTCGTGTCCGGTGTGATGCTGGCGCCGATACTGCAATACGCGGCGCAGGTCCGGAACGGCGGGCAGCTGGTGGCACTGGCTGGCGGCATGACCGCCGCGGTCTTTTTCGTCATGGCGACGATTGCCACGGTCTCGAAGCGCGACTTCAGCTTTCTCGGCAAGTTTCTGTTCGTCGGGCTGGTCCTGCTGATTATCGCGTCGCTGGCGAACCTGTTCCTGCACATCCCGGCGCTGTCGGTAACGGTGTCGGCGATTGCCGTATTGATCTTTTCGGCCTATTTGCTGCACGACGTCAGCTCGATCGTGCGCGGCGGCCAGACCAACTACATCATGGCGACGCTGGCGCTGTTCCTGGACATCTACAACATCTTCGTCAACATTCTCAATCTGCTGCTGATCTTCTCCGGCCAGCGCGACTGACGCGTCAGTTGCCGTGACCCAAGGGCGCCTTCGGGCGCCCTTTTCACGCCCTTTTCATTTCCCGGCGCGCTCAGCGGGTGAACAGCGCGACCGACTCGACGTGGGCCGTGTGCGGGAACAGGTTGACGATCCCCGCCTTGCGCAGCGAGAAGCCGCGTTCGTGCACCAGCACCGAAGCGTCACGCGCCAGCGTAGCCGGGTTGCACGAGACGTAGACGACGCGTGACAGCCGCGTTTCGGCCAGCGCCTTGACCAGCGCGATCGCGCCTTCGCGCGGCGGGTCGAGCAGCGCCTTGTCGATCGCGCCCAGCGCCTCGATGCTCGCCGGCGTGGCCTCGAACAGATCGGCGGCAACGAAGCGCGCACGATCGCCAAGACCGTTGGCTTGCGCGTTCGCTTGGGCACGACGCACCAGCGCCGCACTGCCCTCGACGCCGACGACCTGCGCCCCGCGCCGGGCAATCGGGAGGCTGAAGTTGCCCAGTCCGCAAAAGAAATCGGCGACCGCATCGCCCTCCGTCGGCTCGAGCAGGCCTACCGCGCGCCGAACCAGCATGCGATTCATCACGACATTGACCTGCGTGAAATCGATCGGCTGAAACTCGATGCGCACGCCGAAATCGGGCAGCGCGTAGCTCAACATTCGCGCGGGCGGATGGAACGCCCGCACAGTGTCGGGTCCCTGCGGCTGCAGATAGAGCCGCACGCCGTGGCGATCGGCGAAGTCTGCCAGCGCGCGCTCATCATCGGCCGTCGGTGCGGCGAGGTTGCGCAACACCAGGACTTCGTTGCCCGTCCCGTCGTCCGCGTCGTCGCCTACCGCGAGCTCGACCTGCGGCAAGCGCTCGCGCAGCGACAGGCTGCCGATCAGGTCACGCAGCGCCGGCAGCAGCGACGAAATGTGCGTCGGGAGCACCGGACAGCTACGCATGTCGGTGATGAAGCTCGATTTCCTCTCGTGGAAGCCGACCAGCACGCCGCCTTTTTTCGGGACGTCGCGCACGGACAGCCGAGCCCGTTGCCGGTATCCCCACGCCGGTCCGTGAATCGGCGCCATCAGCTCACCCGCGCGCACCCGCCCGATGTGCCAGAGCGCATCCTCGAGCACGCGCTGCTTGGCGGCGACCTGCGCTGCCGCTTCCAGATGCTGCAGGCTGCAGCCGCCACAGACGCCGAAATGCGGGCAGCGCGGCACGACGCGTGAAGGGCTGGCGCGCAGGATGCCGGTCGCGCGGGCGAGCTCGTAGGTCGGCCGCCTGCGATAAATCTCGATGGTGACGCGCTCGCCGACCAAGGCACCTTCGACGAAGACCGCCTTGCCGTCGATGCGCGCGATGCCGCGGCCTTCCTGATCGAGCGCGGTGATGAGAACTGTATCCATTCCCCTGCGGCGCAAATCGATCATTGTACCGGCGCGGCCGGGCGCGACATGACGCAGCCCCTGGGCGGTAAAATGCGGCGATGCGGATCCTCGCCATAGATACCTCGACGGAAACCTGCGCAGTCGCGCTGGGCGATGGCCTTGCGTGGGACGAGCGCTCGGTCGTCGCCGGAAACCGTCACTCCGACTTGCTGCTGCCGATGATCCGCGCTCTGCTCGATGACCACGGCGCGACGCTCGCGCAGCTGGGCGGCATAGCGTTCGGCGCGGGGCCGGGAGCGTTCACCGGATTGCGAATCGCCTGCGGCGTCGCGCAAGGCCTGGCGCTCGGCGCCGGACTGCCGCTGGTCGGCGTGTCGACGCTGGAAGCGCTGGCCGAGACGGCCCGACAACGGCATGCGGCCGGCAAGGTCATCGCGGCGCTCGATGCGCGAGCGCAGGAGGTCTATGTCGCCGCTTACCGGTATGACGGCGTGCGATGGCATGAAGCCGTCGCCCCCGCGGTGATCGGCCCGGCTGAGGTGATGCTGCCCGACGGCGGCGGCTGGACCGGTGTCGGCAGCGGCTTCGCCGCCTATCCGGCGCTGCGCGAGCGTTGCCTTCCGGTGCTCGCGTCGTGCGAGCCGACGCTGTTCCCCACGGCGACGGCGATCGGCACGCTCGCGCTGCCGCGTCTTGCCGGCGGCGAGGGGGTTGCCGCGCGCGATGCGGCACCGATCTACCTCCGGCACAAGGTCGCGCTGACCAGTGCCGAGCGCGCCGTCGGACGAGGGCGATGAGCGCCGGTGTCGAAGCGGGGATCGAAGCGACGGTGATCTGGAGGCCGATGCGGGAGGACGACCTGCCGGCGGTCGCGGCACTCGAGCAAGCCTCGCACGCGGCGCCGTGGACTCAAGGCAATTTCCGCGACGCCTTCGCCGCCGGTTACGGGACGCTGGTCGGAGAGCTCGGCCGCAGTGTCGTCGCGTACGGCGTGCTGATGCTCGCGCCGGGTGAGGCGCAGCTTCTCAACCTGACGGTTGCGGCGCGGGCGCGCCGGCGGGGCCTCGGCCGCAGGCTATTGCGACGGCTGCTGGACGACGCCGTCGGCGTCGGCGCCGAGCAATGTTTTCTCGAAGTCCGCGAATCGAATCATGCGGCCATCGCGCTTTATCTGCGTGAAGGATTCGCGCCGGTTGCTCGCCGCACCGGATACTATCCGGCGCCGGGCGGCGCCGGCGGGCGCGAAGATGCGCTGGTGATGCGTCGCCGCCTCGGGAGCGATTCGCGTGGCTGATCGCAGCGACGTCCTGCGCGAGCTGGGCTTGCTGCCGGTATGGCGGCTGCGCACACGGCCGGCCGAAATTGCTCCGCTGACAGTGCTGCGCGATGCGGCCGTCGATCCGGGTCGCACCGCTCCGGCGTCCGGTGCGGCGGAACGCATCGCGCGCATCACGACGCTCGGCTGGTCGGATTTCGCCGCGGACGTACAGGCGTGCACCGCTTGCGGATTGTGCCGCTCGCGCCGGCAGGCGGTGCCCGGCGTCGGCGACGCCGGCGCCGAATGGATGTTCGTCGGCGAGGCGCCGGGCGCCGAAGAGGACGCGAAAGGGGAGCCATTCGTCGGGCAGGCCGGCCGGCTGCTCGACAACATGCTCGCCGCACTGGGCATGCGCCGCGAGACCAACGTCTACATCGCCAACGTGCTCAAATGCCGCCCCCCTGGCAACCGCACGCCCGAACCCGGCGAGGTCGATGCCTGCCGGCCGTATCTGGACCGACAGATTGAACTGATACGCCCGAAGCTCATCGTCGCGCTCGGCAGGAGCGCGGCGACGACCCTGCTCACCGTCGATGCGACCATCGCGAGCCTGCGCGGCCGCGTGCACCGCTATCAGGGCGTGCCGGTGATCGTCACCTATCATCCCGCGTATCTTTTGCGTAACTTGCCCGACAAAGCCAAGGCATGGGAAGATCTCTGCCTCGCGCGGGCGACGATTCGCGCTCTGCGCGACGCCGGCGGCTTGCAAAGCGCGGCGGCGGTCCCCAAATAGTGGCCGGCGGGCAAGCTTGCCCGAGGAACGCGCCTCGCGGGAGTTGAACGCGTGGCGACTCTGGGAGGGAATGGCATGCGCAAGAATTCTGGCCTGACCGCGGCGGTCTTCGCCGCGGTGTTCGCGACGCTTCTTCTGTCCGGCTGCGGCTACAACGATCTGCAGCGGCAGGACGAGCAGGTCAAGTCGGCATGGTCGGAGGTGGTCAACCAGTACCAGCGGCGCGCCGACCTGGTGCCGAACCTGGTCAACACCGTCAAGGGCTACGCCGCCCAGGAGCAGCAGGTCTTGACCGAGGTGACCAACGCCCGAGCCAGCGTCGGCAGCATCAAGGCGACGCCGGAACTGCTCAACGATCCGGCGGCATTCGCCAAGTTTCAGGCCGCGCAGGGCGAGCTGGCGTCAGCGCTCTCCCGGTTGCTGGTTGTTTCGGAAAATTATCCGCAATTGAAGTCGGACGCGCTGTTCCGGGACCTGAGCTCGCAGCTGGAAGGCACCGAGAATCGAATCACCGTCGCGCGGAACAGGTTCATCAAGGCAGTGCAGGATTTCAACACCACGGTTCGCTCGTTTCCGACCAACCTGACAGCGATGCTGTTCAAGATGGAAGTGAAGCCGAACTTCACCGTCGACAACGAAAAGGCGATCAGCGCGCCGCCCAAGGTCGATTTCACCAAGCCGCCTGCGCAACCCGCGCCTGCGCCGGCGCCGAAGAGCTGAACGCCGCACGCCGCGCGGCCCGCCGCGCTGCGATGCGGATGTACCGCCGTCGATGACCCATTCCCGTCTGCTCGGCCGCGGCCTGGCGCTGTTGACGTTCGTCATGCTGGCGTCGTTCGCGTTCGCCGCGGCCGGCGCGCCCAACGACGGGCTCGCGCCTGTCCCGCCCCTGGTTAGCGCGGTCACCGACCAGACCGGAACGATGTCGGCGCCCGAGCGCCAGGCGCTCGAGGCCAAGCTGCGCGACTGGGAAGCTCGCACCACCAACCAGCTGGCGGTGCTGATCGTGCCGACCACCGCGCCGGAGCCGATCGAGCAGTACTCGCTCCGCGTCGCCGAGGCCTGGAAAATCGGCCAGAAGGGCAAGGACAATGGCGCGATACTGCTGGTCGCCAAGAATGACAAGCGCATTCGGATCGAAGTCGGCTACGGCCTCGAGGGCGTGTTGACCGACGTCACGTCGCGCCGGATCATCGCCGAAAACATCGCGCCCGAATTCAGCAAAGGCAATTTCGCGGCCGGCATCAACGCCGGGGTCGATCGGATCATCGCGGTCGTCGATGCCGGCGAGCCGCTGCCGGCACTGACGCCGCAGCGCAAGACGGCGCCTCCGCGCCATTTCGATTTCGGCACGATGCTAATCGTGCTGCTGGTCGCGGTGCCGGTCCTCGGCAGCGTGCTGCGCTCGGTCTTCGGCAAGCTCGGCGGTTCGCTGGTCGGCGGCGGCATCGTCGGCGCGATTGCCTGGTTCGTCGCCAGTTCGCTGCTGATCGCCGGCGGCGCGGCAGTCGTCGGCTTCATCGTCATGCTGTTCGCCGGCCTCTCGGGACGCGGCGGCCCGGGCATTTTCATACCGGGCGGCGGCGGC
The DNA here is from genome assembly GCA_035996965.1 of Casimicrobiaceae bacterium. Taxonomy (GTDB): domain Bacteria; phylum Pseudomonadota; class Gammaproteobacteria; order Burkholderiales; family Casimicrobiaceae; genus PALSA-1003. Next base: position 10,426 of record DASYJB010000021.1, read on the forward strand.
GGATTCGGTGGCGGAGGCTTGGGCGGCGGCGGCGGTTTCAGCGGCGGCGGCGGCAGCTTCGGCGGTGGCGGCGCCTCCGGCGGCTGGAACTAGAGACCCGCGATGAGCACACTCGCACAGCGTCCCTACCGTTTCTGGCGGCATCTGCTCAGCGATCACCGTACGGCGCGCCGCGTTTTTCCGCCGGCCGCGCTGGATCGGATACAGCGCGCGATCGCCGACGGCGAACGCAGACATGTCGGTCAGGTTTGCTTCGCCGTCGAAGCAGCGTTGCCGCTGTCGCTGGTGCTGCAGCATGAGACGCCGCGCGCACGCGCCCTCGAGACATTCGCCCGGCTGCGCGTCTGGGATACCGAGCACAACAGCGGCGTCCTGGTCTACGTGCTGCTCGCCGACAAGGACGTCGAAATCGTCGCCGATCGCGGCATTCATCGCAAGGTGGGCGAGGCGGCCTGGCGGGACATCTGCCAGACGATGGAATCGGCCTTCGGCGAAGGCCGATTCGAGGAGGGCGCGGTGGCCGGAATCGAGGCGGTCAGCGCGCTTCTTGCCCGGCATTTTCCGCGCGCGGAGGCGGGCGGGAACGAGCTGTCCGACCGGCCGGTGATCCTCTAGAGCCTTCGGGTCCTTTGCGTGGCGGCTACGCCTTGGTGGTGCCGCGCGTCGCCGCCCCGGTGCGAGGACGATCGCCGCCCGCGAGCAACTGCAGCAGATCGGCGGTAGCGACGTTGATCCTGTGCCGCCACATGACCAATGCCATCGTCCCGGCGACGAACAGCCCGAACAGCACGATGACCTCGTTGGTCGACAAGCCGAGGAACACCAGAAGCGCGTAGAACGACAACATCACAAGGACGCCGATGTTCTCGTTGAAGTTCTGCACGGCGATCGAATGGCCTGCGCCCATCAGCACGTGCCCGCGATGCTGCAGCACCGCGTTCATCGGCACGACAAAGAACCCGGCCAGCGCGCCTATCAGCGTCATCAAGAGCACCGACGTCTCGAGCTTCTGGACGAAGATCATGATGATGACCGCAATGCCCATCAGGACGCCGAGTGGCAGTACCTTGACCGCGTTCTTCAGCGACACGAACCGCGCTGCCGCGACCGCGCCGAGCGCGATGCCGATGGCAACGACGCCTTGCAGATACGAGGCTCGGGAAAGGTTGTAGCAAAGGTGCGACGCGGCCCAATCGATGACGATGAATTGCAGGGTTGCGCCGGCGCCCCAGAACAGCGTCGTCGTCGCCAGCGAAATCTGACCGAGCTTGTCGCGCCAGAGCAGCGCACAGCAGTGGCTGAATTCACGGATCAGGAAGATCGGATTCTTGCTCGGCATCCGGTGGTCGACGCCGGTGTCGGGGATATACCAGTTGAACAGCGCCGCGACCGCATAGGTCGCCATGATCACCGCGATCGCGGCCTCCGGCGGCGTATCGATGCCGGTATCGATGCGGGGAATATCGATCGCCAGAAGCGCGCTGGACACCGGTCCGCTGATCAGCGCGCCGCCCATCAGCACGCCGAGGATGATCGACACGACCGTCGTGCCCTCGATCCAGCCGTTGGCAACGACGAGCTGCCGAGGCGGCAGGAGCTCGGTCAGGATGCCGTACTTTGCCGGCGAATAGGCGGCTGCGCCGAGGCCGACGATCGCATACGCGACCAGCGGATGGAACATCATCAGCATCAGCGAGCAGCCGACGATTTTGATGCCGTTGGTTATCAGCATCACGCGGCCTTTGGGCATCGAGTCGGCCAGCGCGCCGACCAGCGGCGCCAGGAGGACGTACGACACGACAAAGCACTGCTTGAGAGCCGGCGTCATCCACGCGGGCGATTCGAGATCGCGCAACAATTGGATTGCCGCGACCAGCAGCGCGTTGTCGGCGAGCGACGAAAAAAACTGCGCCGCCATTATCGTGTAGAACCCGGCCTTCATTGTCCTCAGTAGCGCGTGCGCTCTTGTAAGCGGCGCCGGCGGCGGAAGCCGGGAGACGCGCGCTGCGCTTGTGTATAATAAAAAGAACTGGCCGGCGCTCGCGGCTCGCGCCTTATACCACGTTTTCACTTCTCAGACCAAACCGGCCGGCCAAGGTTCGCTAACAGACCCGCGCCGTTTGACCGTGACGCGACCGATCCTCGCACAGATCAATCTGGCCGCATTGCGCGCCAATCTCCATGTTGCGCGCCAACGTGCGCCAGGCGCCCAGATTCTGGCCGTCGTCAAAGCCAACGCCTACGGGCACGGCCTGATGCGCGTGCTGCCTGCGCTGGCCGACGCCGACGGCCTCGCACTGCTCGAGCTCGACGCGGCGGTCGGTCTGCGCGAGCATCACTATGCGCGCAGAATTCTGCTGCTCGAAGGTTTTTTTGGCACCGGCGAATTGCCGGAGATCGCGGCGCGCCGTCTTGCGGTTGTCGTGCACCACAACGAGCAGGTGCGCATGCTGGAGTCGACAAGTCTGGCCCGCCCGCTAGAAGTGTTCATCAAGGTCAACACCGGGATGAACCGGCTCGGATTCAAGCCGGACCAGGTGCGCGACATCGCCGCGCGTCTGTCGCGTGCGAGCAGCGTCGCCGCGCTGCGGCTGATGACGCATCTCGCCCGCGCCGATGAGGACGACGGCGTGCAGGAGCAGCTGCAGGCGTTCGAGCGTGCGTGCAGCGGCCTGTCGTATCCGCGCTCGGTGGCGAACTCAGCCGGCGTCGTCAAATACGAGACCGTCGGCGGCGACTACGTCCGTCCCGGCATCATGCTGTACGGTTCATCGCCGTTTCCCTACGACACGGCGGACATGCTTGGTCTGAAGGCCGTGATGACCTTGCGCAGCGAGCTGGTCGCCGTCCAGGACCTGAAGGCCAACGATAGCGTCGGCTACGGCGGAGGCTACACCGCCGCGCGCGCGCACCGCGTCGGGGTGATCTCCTGCGGCTATGCCGACGGTTATTCGCGCCACGCGCCGAACGGTACGCCGGTGCTCGTCTGCGGCAGGAAAGTGCGTACTGCCGGCCGCGTGTCGATGGACCTGATGACCGTCGATCTGTCCGACGTGCCCGAGGCCGGGATCGGCAGCCCCGCGGTGCTTTGGGGCGAAGGGCTTTCGGTCGATGACGTGGCGGCCGCAGCAAGCACCGTCGGTTACGAGCTTCTCTGCGCAGTGACTGCCCGCGTGCCGTTCGTGACCACCGAGGTCGGCAACGTCGACATAGAGCTCTAAGGGAGACCGTTTGTATATCATCGTCACCGGCGCCGCCGGCTTCATCGGCTCGAATCTGATCAAGGCGCTCAACGCGCGCGGCGAGACCCGGATCTTCGCCGTCGACAACCTGCAGCAGGCGGACAAGTTCCGCAATCTGGTCGACTGCGAGATCGCCGAATACTTCGACCAAGACGACTTTCCGACCCGGCTCGTCGACGGCGACTTCGACGACGACATCGCGGCGGTTTTGCACCAGGGCGCGTGCTCGGACACGATGCAGACCGACGGGCGCTACATGCTCGCCAACAACTATCGCTATTCGATGGTGCTGCTGCGGCACTGCCAGGACAACGACATTCCTTTCATCTATGCGTCGTCGGCTGCGGTGTACGGCGCCGGCCGCGAGTTTCGAGAGGAATCGGCGGCCGAGGCCCCCCTGAACGTCTATGGCTATTCGAAGCTGTTGTTCGACCAGCATGTGCGGCGGACCTTGCCGGAACGAACCGCGCAGATCGCCGGCTTCCGCTATTTCAACGTGTACGGACCGCGTGAAGCGCACAAGGGCAGGATGGCATCGGTCGTCTGGCATTTCTTCAACCAGTATCGCGCCACCGGCAAGGTGCAGCTGTTCGAAGGCTCGGGCGGATACGCCGCCGGCGAGCAGCGCCGCGATTTCATCAGCGTCGACGATGTGATCAAGGTCAACCTGGACTTTCTCGACCATCCGCAGCGCTCGGGCATTTTCAACGTCGGGACCGGAAGCGCCGCGAGTTTCAACGCAGTGGCCGCCGCAACGATCAATGCCTGCCGCGCGGCCGACGGCGCCCCCGCGCTGTCGTTCGACGAATTGCATCGCACCGGCGCAATCGAGTACATCGGCTTCCCGGCGGGACTCGCCAGCCGATACCAGAGCTTTACGCAAGCCGATCTGGGCCGCCTGCGCGCCGCCGGCTATACCGCGCCGATGGCGACGATCGAGCAGGGCGTCGCGAGCTATGCCCGGTCGCTGCTCGCGGCAGCGGATGTCAACCCCTAGCAGCGCTCGCGCGTTTCCGGGATCCGGGAATAGGCCGGACAAGTCATTACCATCCAGGGGGAAACAACCATGAAAAGACTCGTGTTGCTGCTGGTGACCGTGCTGTTCTCGGCGCTGGCCTTGGCGGCGGTGAATATCAATACGGCAAATCTGGCCGACCTCGAGGCCTTGCCCGAGATCGGGCCGGTGAAAGCGCAGGCGATCATCGACTATCGCAACGCCAACGGCCCGTTCAAATCGCCGGAAGATGTGATGAAGGTCAGCGGCATCAAGGAAGGCACCTACGGAAAGATCAAGGGGCTGATCTCGGTGAGCGGAGCATCGACACCGTTGCCCGCCACCGCCCCTGCGAAAACCGCGGCGCCCGCGCCCGCTCCGGCGCCCACTCCCGCACCCGCGCCCGCGGCAAAGACGGCCTCGCCAGCGGCGACGCCTCCGGCAGCCGGAGCAGCCGGCGCCGCGTCAGGCACCGGCGCGGCCGCGGCCAAGGACGCCAAGTCCAAAGACGCCACGATGACCAAGAAAGAGAAGGCCGCGGCGGACAAGGCAGCGAAAGCCAAGGCGAAGGAAGACGC